>JANNQM010000128.1:0-2312 GCA_031400735.1 Gallionellaceae bacterium | reverse complement strand
CGAGCCCTCGTAATGCAATTCCGACTGCGTCACGCGCACCCGGTGCAATTTGGCTTGTAACATGGTTCGCAACATGGTCAATCTCCGTAAATACGGTATGCATTATAAAGCGCTTATGCTTAAAGACAAACTTCCAAATTGTCGATCAGTCTGGTTTTACCCAGCTTTGCCGCGGCCAGTATGACCAGATCACGCTCTCCAGAAACGGGTGCCAGCAAGCTAGTTTGACTGCGGATAGCGACATAATCCACCTGCCAGCCATGAGAAATAAGCACTTTTACTGCTTTTTCCTCAAGCGCGGCATAATTCACCCCGCCACTCTGCAACGATTTCTGTATCTCACCAAGAGTTAGATACAAAAATGCAGCTTCAGTTCGTTCTGCTGACGTTAGATACTGATTACGCGAACTTAATGCCAGGCCGTCCGCTGCGCGCAGGGTCTCGGCGCCGACTATGGTTACGGGTACATTCAGTTGCTCCACCATCTGTCGTATGACATTAAGCTGCTGGTAATCCTTTTTGCCAAACACCGCTGCCTGCGGCTGCACGATATTGAACAGCTTCAGCACCACGGTGGCCACACCGCGGAAATGGCCGGGGCGAAAGGCACCGCACAACTCCTGCGCGACAGGTGGCGGCTCTACTGTCACCTGCTGCGGATGCGGATACAGATCTGCCTCGGTCGGGGCAAACACTACCGCCACACCACAGGCTGCAAGCTTGTCGCAGTCGGCCTGCAGGGTGCGCGGATATTTGCCAAAATCCTCGTTGGCGCCGAACTGCAGCGGATTCACAAAGATGCTGACCACCACACACTTGGCGTGCTGATGCGCGATGCGCACCAGATCGAGATGCCCCTCATGCAGATTGCCCATGGTGGGCACAAAGGCAATACTTGATTCCTTGCTCAGGCGCCGACGCAACTCTGAAACTGAAGAAATGATTTCCATTAGAAGCTATGTTCGGCTGCGGGGAAACTGCCGTCTTTCACTTCGGCCACATAGCGTGCGACAGCCTCAGCAATGGAACTTGCACCATGCATATAATTTTTTACAAAGCGCGCTTTTTTGCCGGGGTAAATATCCAGCATATCGTGCAGCACCAGCACCTGACCAGAGCAGTCTGCCCCCGCACCGATGCCTATGGTGGGGATGCCGGCATTGGCGGTAATTTCCGCACCCAGTAATGCGGGGATAGCTTCCAGCACCACCATGCCGGCACCGGCCTGTTCAATTACCCGCGCATCTTGCAGCAGGCGTTGTGCCGCTTTGTCGTCCTTGCCCTGCACGCGGTAGCCACCCAGCTGGTGTACTGACTGCGGGGTAAGGCCGATATGCGCGCACACCGGAATACCGCGCCGGGTAAGGAAAGCGATAGTTTCGACCATAGTCTCGCCGCCTTCGAGCTTGACCATGTTTGCACCCGCCGCCATCAGGCGCGCGGCGTGTTCAAAGGTTTTTTCCGGATTGACCTGAAAGGTGCCAAACGGCAGATCGGCAATGATGAACGATTGCTTTGCACCGCGCGCCACACAGGCGGTGTGATAGGCCATGTCATCCAGCGTTACCGGCAGGGTTGAGTTGTGTCCCTGCAGCACCATGCCGAGCGAGTCGCCCACCAGCAATACATCGACGCCGGAGCTTTCCAGCACCTGTGCGAAGGTGGCATCGTAACAGGTCAGCATCGCGATTTTCTCGCCCTTGCTGTGCATGGTCTGTAATGTGTTTAATGTTTTCGACATAGGTCTTAAACTCCCAAACTGAAAAATTCGCGCGGCCCGCGCATGCCTTCTATCCGTTGCAGCAACAACTTGAAGTCATCGTCATTATCCACGAAATTCAGGTTTTCACTATTCACCATCATCAGCGGAGCAGCTTCATACTGGTGGAAAAAATCACCATAGCTGTTGCCCAGGCGGGTCAGGTAGTCATCGCTTAACGAACGTTCATAATTGCGCCCGCGCCGCTGCACGCGCTCGATCAGGGTACCCGTGGAGGCTTGCAGATAGATCACCAGATCGGGGGTCGGAGCTTGCGGTGCAAGGCTATGATAAATATTCTGGTACAGCTTGAATTCATCTTCGCTCAGGTTGAGGCGTGCGAACAGCGCATCTTTCTCAAACAGGTAATCGGAAACCGTGCGTGTATTAAACAGATCCATCTGCGCCTGATCGCGTATTTCATTGATGCGCTGAAACAGAAAAAATAATTGCGTCGCCATCGCATGGCGCTGCGGGTCCTGATAGAAACGTTCCAGAAAGGGGTTGTCCTGGGGTTTTTCCAGCAGGGTCTCGGCACCGATGTGCTCAGCCA
>JANNQM010000127.1:0-7551 GCA_031400735.1 Gallionellaceae bacterium | reverse complement strand
GTTGTTGTGTTTCTGGAAATACATCCCTTCCAAGATGGTAATGGTCGCCTTTCCCGCGTATTAACCACGCTGCTGCTGCAACAGGCGGGCTATGCCTATGCTCCTTACAGTTCATTGGAAAGCGTGATCAAGCACAACAAGGAGGCATATTATCTGGCCTTGCGGCAGACCCAGGGAACCATAAGGACTAAAGCGCCTGATTGGCAGCCGTGGCTGGTCTTTTTTCTGCGCGCGTTGGCGGAACAGGTGGACCGCTTGCACAAGAAAGTCGAGCGCGAAAAATTTGTGCTGGCCGCATTGCCAGAGCTTTCGTTGCAAATTGTCGAATTTGCCCGCGAGCATGGGCGTGTCACGATCAGCCAAGCCGTCAAACTGACCCGCGCAAGCCGCAATACGCTTAAGCAACATTTCCGCGCGCTGGTTGAACGCGGGCATCTGAGTCAGCACGGTAACGGACGCGGGGTCTGGTACCAACTACGTTGATTTATTTCTGCTTACCCTGCCAGCATCGCGCGCGTGATAACCCTATTTCATCAAGTGTGCATGGGGATAAGGTCAGGGTGCGCAGCCGGTAACAAGTACGGCTTGATTGGGATAGAAACCTTCTGTTATCACCCTTGCATATTGAAAGGTTGCCTTTCAATATGCAAGGGTGAAATATGGGCGTAGATTGTATCAAAAGTCGCTTCGCCCGGCCTCAGAGTGAAGCTGTGGCGGCATGTGATGGGGCAATTCAATCCAGAACTCGCTTCCCACGCCGACGGTGCTTGTCACTCCAATTGTTCCCTCCATCAACTCGACTAATTGCTTGGTGACCACCAAGCCGATGCCAGTGCCTTCTTGGCTGCTATGCTCTTGCCCTAACCGGTTGAACGCCTGGAACAGGTGCGCCAGCTTTTCCGGCGGCAAGCCCTCGCCGCTGTCCTTGATATTGATGCGAATGCGTCCCGCAGTGGCGATACAGGTCACCTCCACGGTGCCATGCTTGCGGTTGTATTTGATCGCATTGGAAAGCAGGTTGAGAACAACCTGCGTGAGCCGGGTGCGATCGGCATGGATCAGCCACGTTGGATCAATGGGGGCAAAGTTGATTTGGACATCGTGTTTTTGTGCTTGCGATTCGGTCATAGTGTGGCATTCGGTCATGGCTTCGGCCAGCGATACCGCTGTCGGCGACAGGGCGAGCTTGCCGGATTCGATCGCTGCCAGATCGAGAATTTCGTTGATCAGGTCCAACAGGTACCAGCCGGCCTTGATAATCTGCCCCAGCCTTTTAGTCTGAATGGCCGTTGGTGGCGGCGAAGCTGCTTCCAGTAGTTGGGCAAAGCCAAGAATGGCATTCAGCGGTGTGCGCAGTTCATGGCTCATTTTGGAAAGAAAATCCGATTTGGCGAGGTTGGCTTTTTCCGCTATGGAGGTGGCGTGTTTCAGATTCAATTCGTCCTGTCTGCGTTTAGTAATGTCGTTAAAAATGATGGCGACTTTCCGGCTTTCCGGCTCGCCGACCCGGCAGGCATAGACATCAAACCAACGGCCATCCATCGGTTTCGCTTCGTTCACAAAGCGGATCGGTTCGCCGGTCAGCGCAACTTTTCCGTAAATTTCAAACCAATGTTGCTCGAGATTGGGGGCAAGTTCGCGCATCAGCTTCCCGGTCGCTTCATGCATTCCGGTCTGTCTCTCGAAAGTCGGATTTACTTCCAAAAATCGGTAATCGACCGGCTGTTCGAGTTCGTCAAAAATCATTTCGATGACACAAAATGCTTCGTCAATCGAACTGAACAAAGTGCGATAGCGTTCCTCGCTTTCGCGCAAGGCTTGTTCCGCCCGCTTGCTTCCAGTGATGTCGGTAAAAAGGACGGCAACTTTTCGGCTGTCCGGCCCGCCGACTCGGAAGGCATAGAGACTAAACCAACGGCCACCCAAGGATTTCGTTTCGTTTACATAGCGAATCGGTTCACCCGTCAGCGCGACTTTTCCATAAATTTCAAACCAATACTCTTCAAGATCGGGTGCGATTTCGCTTATCCGTTTATGCACTACATCGTGCATACCGTTCTGCTTTTCGAACGCAGGATTCACTTCCAAATAGCGCCAGTCAACCGGCTTTTCGTGCTCGTCAAAAAATATTTCGATGACGCAATAGCCCTCGTCCATCGAAAGAAACAAACTGCGATAGCGTTGCTCGCTTTCGCGCAGCGCTTTTTCGGCTTGGAGGCGTTCCAAGCGCGTCCAGATGCGCGTAGTCAGTTCGCGCATGAGCTCCACTTCATCCTCGCGCCAATCGTAGGGCGTGGAATGGTAGAGGCACAGCGCAAAGCGCCATTGTCCGTCGCGTATGAGCGGCACCGAGATGAACGAAGCGATCTTGAGCGGCGCGAAGCCCTCAGGATTTGTACGCGGATCCATGGCCGTATCGCGTACCACGACAATTTCTCCCGCCCGCGCCGCCCGCAGAAACTCCTCCCCCACGAAATCTGCAAGACGATAAACGCCGACCAGACCCGGCACATCTTCCCGATGCCAGTCATACGAGATAGTCACCTGCTCCGCCGTTTCATCGATCTCGACAAACGCACAGAGTGACAGATTGAGGTAAGCGGCCAATTTCGCGCCGACGGTACGCGTCATTTCCTCCATGTTAGTCGACATCACGAGATCCTCGCTCACCGAAGCAAGAAACTCGAGGTTCATTTCTGCGCGCTTGCGCGAGGTAATATCGCGCGAAACAGCCAGCAGACTAGATGGACTACCGTTAGCATCGAAAATCGCCGAAATGTTTACGTCCCACCATTTGGGTTCATCCCGCAGCGTACGGAAGAAGCCTACAAACTTCCCCACCTCACCTACCCGCGCCGCCGCGAGCGCGGCTTGTGCGGCTTGACGATCCTCATCTTTCCAGAAATCAAGCCATGATGTGTTCAAAAAAGGGCGGATGTCTTCGATGCCCAGCAGTTCTTGCCCAGTCAACATGGAAAGCAAATTCCCTTCAAGGTCGAGCACCTTGATACAATCAGGACTGCTATTGATAATGCTGCGGCTGAATTCTTCGCTTTGGCGCAACGCATCCTCAGCTTGCTTGCGCTCGGTGATGTCGGTGTGCACCCCCACCCATTCGCGGATCTTTCCATCCCCTCTCAGCAGCGGCAACGCGCGTATTGAACATGAACGCCATTCCCCGTCGCGGCGCCGGATGCGATGCACGAATTCAAAAATTCGTTTCTCGGCTACGGCTTGCCGCCAGGCGTCAATGGTGGGTTGTGCGTCTTCTGGATGCACTGCATTCGACCAGCCGTAACCTTGATATTCGTCCTGAGTTTGACCGGTGAAGCTGCTCCATCCAAGCTGCTCGCCTTCCATTAACCCGTCTGCATTGTTGGTCCAGATGAGGCTACTGACT
The DNA here is from genome assembly GCA_031400735.1 of Gallionellaceae bacterium. Taxonomy (GTDB): domain Bacteria; phylum Pseudomonadota; class Gammaproteobacteria; order Burkholderiales; family Gallionellaceae; genus Nitrotoga. Next base: position 4,151 of record JANNQM010000127.1, on the reverse strand, counting down.
ATACCCACGGCAGCGCGAAAGCGCTCTTCACTCTGGCGTAATGCAGTCTCAACCTGTTTGCGCTCGGTAATGTCGAGGTGGGTTGCGAGGGAAGTCTGCCGCTCGCCCTCCGGCCCCGGTTCAACAGACCATCGGGTATCAATCCAGCGCTCTTGTTCGGCGTGGCGTTGTGGCAATCGGCCCCTCAACTGGAGCAATGCCTCCTGCGCCTGCTTGGACACGGTGTTGCCCGTACCCATTAATAAGTAGCCAATGATATTGCCGGGCTCATCGCGTAGCGCTGTGACGGATACTGCTGCTGGAAAACGGGTGCCGTCCTGGCGGATGTAGGTCAACTCATGAATATCTTCGATGCCACGTGATGCCTTGTATACCAAGGCTTCAAAGCCCGGCGTAATAGTAGTGCCAAGTTCGGCGCTTAATGTCTGGGCATGTGCGATTAGCTGCTGCGGGTCGTAAATGTCGGCTGGGGTGATTTTGTTTATTAGGTCTGAAGCAGCGTATCCCAGCATGCGTTCGGCGCCCACATTAAAAATCTGAATGAGGCCATTCGCATCGGTGGCGATGCTGAGGATGTTTGTGCTATGGAGAAGTGCGCTCTGTAACGCGCCGCTCTTAAGCAAGATCGCTTGACGCCGTCTCTCAGTGAATCCCTCTACTATGTTAGAGGTGGCATCAGGTTTCAGCCGCCTCTCGGAGAAGCCCGCTACTCTAGTTATACCCTGGTTAGAGAGAGCGTTTATTTTTTCGGTCATGGCTACGCTCTGTTAATGACTTATCAACTGGTTGCTAAGGTAACATGGAAATCGAGAGAACTCCTGTTTGTATCACCTGCATCCCTGCCTTAAGCGCCTACCACCCAGACTCCCGCTCCGGCGTTGCACTGATTTTGTGGATGCTCAAATCTGCTCCGTTGAATTCTTCTTCTGCATCCAGCCGTATGCCCACCATTTTGTTGACCAGCGCATATAAAACATAACCGCCGCCGAACGCAATCACAATACCGAGTACGGTACCGCTTAGTTGCGCCATGAAGCTGACGCCGCCTAGTCCGCCCAGTGCCTGCAATCCAAATATACCCGCCGCGATGCCGCCCCATGCGCCGCATAATCCATGCAACGGCCATACGCCGAGCACGTCGTCTATTTTCCAGCGGTTTTGTGTCAGCGTGAACATCCACACGAACAGGCCGCCAGCGATGCCGCCGGTGACCAGCGCGCCCAGCGGATGCATCAGATCGGAGCCGGCGCACACGGCGACCAGGCCTGCCAGCGGGCCGTTGTGGACGAAGCCGGGATCATTTTTGCCGACCAGCAAGGCCACCAGTGTGCCGCCGACCATTGCCATCAATGAGTTCACGGCGACCAGGCCGCTGATCTTGCCAATTTCCTGCGCAGACATGACGTTGAAGCCGAACCAGCCTACGGTCAGTATCCACGCGCCCAATGCCAAGAACGGAATGCTGGAGGGCGGATGTGCCGACAGGCGCCCTTCGCTGGTGTAGCGTCCACGCCGCGCGCCGAGGACCAATACCGCTGCCAAACCTATCCAGCCGCCGACCGCATGCACCACCACCGATCCGGCGAAATCGTGGAACGGTGAGCCGAAGGTTGCGGTTAGCCATTCCTGTACGCCGTAACGGCTGTTCCAGGCAATGCCTTCGAAGAAGGGATAGATGAAACCAACCAGCACGAACGAGGCAAACAGCATGGGGTTAAACTTGGCGCGTTCGGCTACGCCACCGGAAACAATCGCCGGTATCGCCGCAGCGAAGGTCAGCAGGAAGAAAAATTTGACCAGATCGTAACCATTTTTTTGCGCCAGTTGTTCGGCACCGGTGAAGAAATTAACGCCATAGGCGATGCTGTAGCCGATGAAAAAATAGGCCAGCGTCGACACTGCAAAATCAGTCAGTATTTTTACCAGTGCGTTGACCTGGTTTTTTTTGCGCACCGTGCCCAGCTCCAGAAACGCAAAGCCGGAATGCATGGCCAGCACCATGATGGCGCCCAGCAGGATGAATAGCGCGTCACTGCCTGTTTTCAGATTTTCCATTTTTCTCCTCCCTATTTAAAATTTTTAATTGTCGGATTTGGGATGGGAACAAACCACCCCTCCGCTACGCTCCTCCCCTCCTTGAAAATAAGGAGGGGAATTACTTCATAAAGGTCTGCATCGCTCCTTGGAAAAGGAGGGGAATTACTTCATAAAAGCCATGCATCACTCCTTGAAAAAAGGAGGGGAGCTACTGCACCCTGCTGCAACAAATTTTATTCCCCTCCTTATTTTCAAGGAGGGGTGGCACGCAGTGCCGGGGTGGTTTACCCCCAGCCGTTAAGCGATTTATCCAGCCAGAATAACCCGACAATGGTTTTGCTGTCTGAAATTTTTCCCTGGCGCACCCAGTTCAACGCTTCTGCCAAGGATAGCTCGAACACTTCCAGAAATTCGCCTTGGTCGAGCTTGCTCTGTTGCTGCGTCAGTCCGCGCGCGATGTAATATTCCATGCGCTCGTCAGCATAACCGATGCACGGCCAGGCGGTGGTCACGTGCACCCATTCGTGTGCAATATAGCCGGTTTCTTCCAGCAATTCGCGCTTTGCCGTCACCAGTGGTTCTTCGCCCGGATCAATCTTGCCGGCGGGAAGCTCGATGAATTCCTTGTGTGGAGCGTAGCGGAATTGGCGCTCCATGACCAGGTTGCCATTGTCCAGCAGCGCAAGGATCGCGACTGCCCCGGGATGGGTGATGTATTCGCGCGTGCTGATGCTGCCATCGGGCAGGCGCGCATGATCCTTGTGCACCACCAGGAAATTGCCGTCATATACGACGGCCGAGTCGAGACGGGTTTCCTTCAGTTCCATAGCTTATTCCACAAATAAATACTCCCGCCTGGGCGGGAGTGGTATCCAGTTATAAATACGAACCTATCAATTTATCAGCAACGACTGGTTCACTGCCATTGCGCAAATGGACATTAGCGCGCCGGGCATGATGCCCAAAGCCAGCACCGCCAGCCCGTTGATCGAAATCAGCAGGCCGCTATCAGGCTGCAGGTAAATTGGCACGTGGCTTTCCGGCGCATCGAAATACATTAATTTTACCAGGCGCAAATAGTAGTAAGCGCCTATCAGCGACAGCAACACTGCGATAATCGCCAGCGGGATATGGTCAGCGGCGACAACCGCCTGCAGCACCGACAGTTTGGCGTAGAAACCCACGGTGGGCGGTATCCCGGCCATCGAGAACATCAGCAGTAGCATCATGAAAGCGAGCCACGGGCTTCGCTGGTTAAGGCCCTTGAAGTCATCCAGCGAGTCGGCTTCAAATCCGGCGCGCGACAGCAACAGGATCATGCCGAAACCGCCCAGGCTCATCAGCACATAAGTCACCGCATAAAACATGGCCGAACCGTAACCATCAATACTGCCGCTTAATATGCCCAGCAGCAAAAATCCCATATGCGAAATAGTTGAATACGCCAGCAGCCGCTTGATATTGGTCTGCGCAATCGCGCTGATGTTGCCGAGCGCAATCGACAGCACGGCCAGTATCGCCAACATGCCGGACCAATGCACCATCAGCGGCTGCAAGCCCTCGACCAGTATGCGCATCACAAACGCAAACGCGGCCAGCTTGGGCGCGGTGCCTATCAGCATGGTCACCGCCGTGGGCGCGCCGTGATACACATCGGGTACCCACATGTGGAAAGGCACGACACCGAGCTTGAACGCCAAACCGGCCACCACAAACACCAGGCCAAACACCAGCAGCGCCTTGTTGGGCACGCCATTCTGAATCGCTTCGGACACCGCCGCCACTTCCAGTGTGCCGGTTGCGCCATACAGCATCGACATGCCGTACAGCAGCAGGCCAGAGGCCAGCGCGCCCAGCACAAAATATTTCATCGCGGCTTCGGTCGCTATCGCTGAATCGCGTTGCAGCGCGACCATCGCATACAGACTCAGCGACAGCAATTCCAGACCCATATACAGCGTCAGGAAGTGGCTGGCGGAAATCATCACCATCATGCCCAGCATCGCGAACAGCGCCAGCACCATGAATTCTCCGGTGAACAAGCCACGCACCAGCAGGTAACTGCGCGAATACACCAGCATCATCGCAACGGCCAGATAGGTCAGCATCACCAC
>JANNQM010000126.1:0-18008 GCA_031400735.1 Gallionellaceae bacterium | reverse complement strand
GGGCGCGTCGTCCGCAATCAAGGCGCTAATGGATCTCACCCCGGCGATGGCCAATGTTATGCGCAACGGTGCAGAGGTTGAGGTGCCGACCGCCGAAGTTTTGGCGGGCGAGATTGTCGTGATCCGACCAGGAAATAAAATTCCGGTCGACGGCACCGTGGAGAGTGGCGAATCGCTGGTGGATGAGTCCATGCTCACCGGCGAGTCGATGCCGGTGCAGAAGACGCCGGGCGCAACGGTGATTGGTGCGACCATCAACAAAAGCGGGACGTTCCGCTACAAAGCGACTAAGGTCGGGGCCGACACGGCGCTGGCGCAGATCGTAAAACTGGTGCAGGAGGCGCAAAACTCGAAAGCACCGGCGCAACTGCTGGCGGACAAGGCCGCGCAATGGCTGGTGATCGTCGCAATCGTGATTGGTCTTGCGACCTTTGCAGTGTGGTTCTGGTGGATCGGACAGCCGCTGCTGTTCGCGGTGACGCTGACCATCACTGTGTTCGTGATCGCCTGCCCGGATGCGTTGGGACTCGCGACGCCGATGGCGGTCATGGTGAGTACCGGCCTGGGCGCGATGAACGGTATTCTGTTCAAGAACGCATCGGCGCTCGAAGACGCCACCAAGCTCAACGTCATCATCTTCGACAAGACCGGCACGCTCACTATTGGTCAGCCTGAGGTCGTGGAGTTGGTGCTGGCCGATGGCGTGACGGAGGACGTGCTGCTGACCGCCGCTGCAGCCGTCGAGCAGGGCTCTGACCATCCGCTGGCCCAAGCCATTTTGCGTCGTGCGGCGAGCCTGACTATCGCACCACCAACCGGATTCGAAAGCCTCGACGGCCGGGGCGCGCGCGCCGAGACCGCTGGCGGAACCGTGTACCTCGGCAACCGGCTGTTGATGGACACGCAAAATCTCGCGCTCGGGCCATTGGAGGCTGAAGCCACTCGCATGCAGGGCGACGGCCGCACCGTCGTGCATGTGGCTCAGGCCGGTCGTGTGATTGGCCTGATCGCCATCGCCGACGCGATCAGGCCCACCTCCAAGGCAGCGGTGGCGAAGTTGCGGGAACGCGGCATCGAAGTGGTGATGCTGACCGGCGACAACGCGGCCACGGCCAAGCGCATCGCTGCGGACATCGGCATAGTCAGCGTGCTGGCCGATGTACTCCCGGCTCAGAAAGCCGAGAAGGTGAAGGAGCTGCAAGCCACGGGGAAGAAAGTCGGGATGGTGGGCGATGGGGTCAACGATGCGCCCGCACTGACCCAGGCGAACGTGGGATTTGCCATCGGTGCCGGCACCGATGTCGCGATGGAAAGAGCCGATGTGGTGCTGATGACGAGCGACCCGTATGACATCGTCGCCGCGATTGAACTGTCGCGCGCTACCTTGCGCAAGATGCACCAGAATCTGTGGTGGGCGGTGGGCTACAACGCAATTGCGTTTCCGCTTGCAGCGGGTGTCTTCTACCCCTTCGTATTGAGTCCGGAGGTCGCCGCGCTGTCGATGTCCGGTAGTACCCTGGTGGTGGCGATCAATGCGCTGATGCTGAAGCGCACCAAGCTGGCAGGCATCCGTCAGCCTGGTAAGGACGCGGCGCCGGGGCACCTGGCGCGGCAGCCAAGCTGAAACCAGGTGAGGCGCCTGCGGTGTCGGCAAACCTGCAACTTAACAAATGACCTGTGTGCGGCACAAAGCTTTTTATTGTAGGCACTGTACAACAGCACAATGGAGGATGATCATGACATGCTACCTCTTTCCCGCTGCATTGGTCAGGCTGAATCGGGTGAAGATGTGAAAAGCGGTTTTTACACTCTGGGGGTGTAGTGAGAATTTTTACGGTAAACACCGGCAGCTCGTCGGTACGCCTCGCACTTTATGGCGGCGAGTACGGAAATCTGCGCCTGCTGGCTGAACAGTGCTACGCTGGAGAGAGTCAACCAAAGAACACCCTGCAAGAGTTTATCGGGAGCGAACGGATAGATGCCGTAGCGCACCGCGTAGTACATGGCGGAACAAAACTGACCACACCTTGCGTGATCGATGCGAACGTGGAGGCAGAAATCGAACGCCTCGCTGCACTTGCACCGCTGCACAATCCGCGCGCCCTCACCTGGCTGCGTGCCTGCCGTGCACTGCTTGGCGCGGAGGTCATGCAAATCGCGGTATTCGACACTGGTTTTTATGCAGCATTGCCTGCCGTGGCGCGCAGCTATGCATTACCGCAATACCTTGCCCAGCGCCATGGTTTGCACCGCTATGGTTTCCACGGCATTGCTCACCAGGCCATGTGGCGGCGCTGGCGGCAGCTGTGCCCCGGGATTGCTGAAGGTGGCCGTGTAATTTCTTTGCAACTCGGTTCCGGCTGCTCGATCACTGCCGTCGCTGACAGTTTGCCGCAGGATACCTCGATGGGATTTTCGCCGCTCGAAGGGTTGGTCATGGCCACGCGCAGTGGCGACCTCGATCCCGGCGTATTGCTTTATCTGCTGCGCGGGAGCAGCATGAGCGTGGACGAACTGGATCACCTCCTGAACAAGGAATCCGGGCTTCGCGGCATGGCCGGTGACAGCGACATGCGCCAGCTGCTCGCATCTAACGAACCAGCAGCACAACTCGCGATAGACCTATTCTGCTACCGCGCACGCAAGTATGTCGGCGCCTATCTTGCAGTACTGGGCGGTGCCGACGCGATTCTGTTCGGCGGCGGCATCGGCGAACACGCACCGGTGATACGCGAGCGAATACTTGCCGGGCTGGAGTGGGCGGGTATTGCGCTGGATCGTGACCGAAACCACGCCGCCGTCGGCTCCGAAGCCTGCATCAGCCGCAACGATAGTCCGGCAGCAGTGTGGACGATTGCGGTGGATGAGTCGCAATTGATGGCGGAGGAAGCGGCGAGTTTGCTGACGCAAGCGATGGAAAATTATCCGAGATAGTTCATAAGCACGTCATTCCCGCCTGCGCGGGAATGACGCAACTTCGTATTAAGGGACAATATGAAAGACCGATCATGAATCAAACAGCGAAGTTACCAGTCGCGACCACTCCTCTTTCTGCACAGGAACTCACGCTGATCCACGCCTACTGGCGCGCAGCAAACTATCTTTCGGTCGGACAGATCTACCTGCTCGACAATCCCTTGTTGCGCCAGCCGTTAACCATCGAACATGTGAAGCCCAGGTTGCTCGGCCATTGGGGCACGACGCCGGGGCTGAATTTTATCTACGTGCATCTCAACCGCATCATTAAGCAGCATGATCTCAATGTGCTTTACGTCGCTGGCCCTGGCCACGGCGGCCCGGGCCTGGTCGCCAATACCTGGCTGGAAGGCAGTTACAGTGAGTTCTATCCGAACATGACGCGCGACGCCGAGGGAATGAAACAGTTGTTCCGGCAATTTTCCTTTCCCGGCGGTATAGGCAGCCATGTCACCGCTGAAACGCCGGGTTCACTCCACGAAGGCGGTGAGCTCGGCTATTCCGTTTCGCACGCCTACGGCGCCGCGTTCGACAACCCCGATCTGATCGTCGCCTGTGTGGTGGGCGATGGCGAAGCTGAGACCGGGCCGCTTGCCACGGCCTGGCATTCGAACAAATTTTTGAATCCGGCACTCGATGGTGCGGTGCTGCCCATCCTGCACCTGAACGGGTACAAAATTGCCAATCCCACAGTGCTCGCGCGCATTCCGCGCGAGGAACTCGAAAGCCTGTTTATTGGTTATGGCTATCGCCCCTATTTCGTCGAGGGCGACGACCCCCATGCCATGCATCAACTGATGGCCGTTACGCTGGATACCGTGTTTGCCGAGATTCGGTCTATCCAGCAACAGGCGCGCGTAGAAGGCGTTACCGAGAGGCCGCGCTGGCCGATGATTATTTTGAAGACCCCCAAAGGTTGGACAGGGCCGAAAGAAGTTGACGGCAAACCAGCCGAAGGCAACTGGCGTTCGCATCAAGTGCCGTTCGGCGAACTTGCGACAAAACCAGAACATCTCAAACTGCTCGAACAATGGATGCGTAGCTATCAGCCGCAAGAGTTGTTTGATAAATCCGGCGCGCTCAAAGCGGAACTGGCAGTACTCGCCCCGACTGGCATCCGGCGCATGGGCGCTAACCCGCACGCCAATGGCGGCGCGCTGCTCAAGGATTTGCGTCTGCCAGATTTTCGCGATTACGCCGTGGCTGTTGCCGTGCCTGGTGCGACCGAGGCGGAATCCATACGTGCGATGGGAAATTTTTTGCGCGATGTGATGCAGCTCAATCGCGAGGCGCGCAACTTTCGTGTGGTCGGCCCGGATGAAACCGCATCCAACCGTCTCGGCGCATTGTTTGAAGTAACCAACCGCTCATGGGTAGCCGAACGCCTGACCAGCGACGATCATCTAGCACTCGACGGGCGCGTGATGGAAATCCTGTCTGAACACACTTGCCAGGGCTGGCTCGAAGGATATCTGCTGACCGGCCGCCACGGCCTGTTCTCCTGCTACGAAGCCTTCATCCACATCATCGATTCGATGTTCAACCAGCATGCCAAGTGGCTCAAGGTGAGCAAGGAGATTCCATGGCGGCGGCCGATCGCTTCACTCAACTATCTGCTCACCTCGCACGTCTGGCGCCAGGACCATAACGGCTTCTCGCATCAGGACCCGGGCTTCATCGACCATGTAATCAACAAGAAGGCCGACATCATCCGTGTCTACCTCCCGCCCGACGCCAACACGCTGCTCTGTGTCACCGACCAGTGTTTGCGTTCGCGCAACTTTGTCAATGTCATTGTTGCCGGCAAGCATATGGAACCGCAGTGGCTAAGTATGGATGCGGCGATCAAACACTGCGCTTCCGGCATTGGCATCTGGGAATGGGCCAGCAACGATCAGGGTGGCGAACCGGATGTAGTGATGGCGGCGGCAGGCGACGTGCCGACTCTGGAAATGCTGGCTGCAGTTGATCTGCTGCGCCGTCATGCACCGGAACTCAAAGTGCGCGTGATCAACGTGGTTGATCTGATGACCCTGCAGCCGCAGGAAGAGCATCCGCACGGGCTTGCCGACCGCGATTTCGATGCGCTGTTTACCACCGACAAGCCGATCATTTTTGCCTACCATGGTTATCCGTGGCTGATACATCGGCTCACATACCGGCGCAACAACCACGGGAATCTGCACGTGCGCGGCTACAAGGAAGAAGGCACCACCACCACGCCGTTCGACATGGCCGTGCTGAATGACCTCGACCGTTTTCATCTGGCCATGGACGTGGCTGACCGCGTGGCTAAACTTGGCGATCAGGCCGCTTACCTGAAGCAGCATATGCGCGACAAGCTCATTGAACACCGTCAATACATCACGCAACACGGCCAGGATATGCCGGAAATTTTGGAGTGGAAGTGGTCCCATACAATGGGAGAGCCAACATGAGCATACATGATGGCAATCGGCTGCGTCGCCTCGAAGCATACGGCCAGAGCCTGTGGCTGGATTACATCGAGCGGGCAATGCTGGCAAATGGAGACTTGGAGCGCCTGATCAGCGAAGACGGCATCAGCGGCGTTACCTCCAACCCGGCGATTTTCGAAAAAGCAATGGCACAACATGCCGAGTATGACGCGGGCATTTCACTGCTTGCGCGACGCGGCGTCTCTGCGCAAGTGATTTATGAAGCGCTGGCGATAGAGGATGTCAGTCAGGCGGCAGATCAACTGCGTGGTGTGTACGATGCAAGCGGCAAGCGCGATGGTTATGTCAGCCTGGAGGTGTCGCCGCAACTCGCCCACGATACTGTGGCGACAGTCGCCGAGGCATTGCGATTGTGGAACCGCGTAGCGCGGCCTAACCTGATGATCAAAGTTCCGGCGACGCAAGCGGGATTGCCCGCGATTCGCCAGCTGATTGCTGCGGGCATTAATGTCAACGTGACGTTGTTATTTAGCGTCACACGTTACCGCGCAGTAGCCGAAAGCTATCTTGCCGGCTTGGAAGACCGGCTGGCAAATAAAGGGGCGATTGATCACATTGCCTCGGTCGCAAGTTTTTTTCTGAGCCGCATTGACACTCTGGTCGACGGTTATCTAGACCGCGACGACCGGGCGCAAGCGCAAGGTTTGCGCGGACGCGCGGCGATTGCTTGCGCGCGGTTGGCCTATCAGGAATATAAAGAATTGCTGCGCGGCGCTGGCTGGCAGGCGCTGGCGGCGCACGGCGCTCACCCGCAGCGGTTGTTGTGGGCATCCACTTTAGCCAAAGACCCGGCTTACGATGATGTGATGTATGTCGAGGCATTGATCGGCCCGGACACCGTCAACACCATGCCACCCGAGACTGTCACCGCCTATCGCGACCACGGCATGCCGGAATTGCGCCTGGAGCAGGATTTGGATACGGCGCGTGCGCTACCGGGGCAACTTGCAGCGCTGGGGATTGAACTTGAAGCGGTGGGTGATGAACTGGAACGCCAGGGCGTGCAGAAATTTGTCGAGCCCTACGAGAGGTTGCTCGCGATGTTGGCGCGGCGTGCGCACGAACTTATTATGTGAGGAGTGCTGTGCTGTCATGTTCAACGAATTCATTTCCTTGAATAGCGCGTGGCTTATCTTTCAATTGAGGTTTGCTATTGGCAGGACAAAATTCAAGTCATGCATCGCTTTCAAACTGAATCACTACCCATCTAATGCGCTGCTGGCCCTAGCCACTGAAAACTGATGCGCTCATAATCCGCACCCTCTGCCAGCAACGCGGTCAACTTGATATTGTTGTTCTTTTCTTCCATCATCACTTCGTAAATAAAATCGGCGCGATATCCACCCGATTCCATCAGCATCGTGGCTGCGGTATAGGAATTTTGCGCGTCCGGCACCAGGATGGCCGGTAAATAGGTATGCTTGAATGACCCTGAGCTGGTTTCCCAGTTGGATATCAATTCGGTGCCCTTGCCCAGTGAACGCAACCAGACTGATAGCGGTTTTTTGGTAAGGATCTCAATGCCGACATGCACCTTGCCCAGGTCATCAGTTTTCAGCCGCCGTATCATGCCCACCCACCATAATTCACTATTGGCAGCTTTAAGGCCACACAACGCACCTACTTTTACCCAGTCACGGACATTGCCCGGTATTCTGCTGCCCAGCCCACCCACGCTGACATCCAGCACATCCCAGGTTTCCGGAACATGGTCGACATCCTTTTCGACATCGGTGAGATTGAACTTGGATTGGTCTTTGAGTTTTTGCGCTTCTTCTTCAGACACACCGGCCATCTGGCCCAGCTCGGCGCTGGTAACCAGCTTGCTGATTATTTTAAAGCCGTGGATGATTTCAATCGTGGTATTGATGTCCCTGCGTTCCTGCCGCCGGTACGGATGGTCCTTGCCCCAGTACACTTGCAAATGCTTGAGCACGGTCAATTTGCCTTGCGGGGTAAATTCCTTGCCCAAACGTTGCTCCGGATCAGCCTGGTTGCGCGCACTTTCATTGATAATTTCTTCCAGCTGGGGGATGGCCCTGACCGCGCCAAAAAAACGCATGGTCGGGGTTATCTGCATTTTGTCCGCGACATCCTTGGGTGCTTCGGGTTGGGCAAGATCGAGGCAGTATGCGCAATTCGCATCCGGCGCATCCTTGAAATCAAAGTAGCTGGATAAGCGGCCACCAATACGGTAACTGACTTCGATTTGTTCTGGCGCCAGCGTGGCGGGTGAAGCGGCATGCAGCAATACGGCACGCAGTAATTCGCGCTGTGAACTGGTATGCGGCGTGCCGCGCGAATAAGCAAAAATCAGTGTGTCGGCCAGCTGCTGGGTGACAGCAAAATTATAATATTGATACAACTGCTGCCACAGCGATGGCTCTATTTTTCGGTAGCGCATCAACTCCAGTTTGATTTGTTCAGCAAGGGCACGCAGCAAGCGGACGCAAATGACCGGCTGTTTTTCCTTGAAGGCAGGGGATTTTTTTTCTGTCTGCTGATACTCATCCAGGCACAAGGCATAGGCGTCCACCAAGGCCCGCATAAGAATGAGTATGCCTTGCCACATGCGTATACTATTAAAATCCTGCAGGTGCGCTTCAGCCAGGTAATTTTTTAACAGTTCTTCATGGAACGGTTGCGCGGTTTCATCCAGCAGCATCAGGATGTCGGCACGCAGCTCGGGTTGAAAGCCGGGCGTGCTTTTGACCGAACCCAGCCAACCAGCGAGCTCATCCAGCGCATCAAGGGGATTGTTCTGCGGCAGGCTTGCCAGCAGTTTCCTGGCCTCATCCACATTGAACATGGGATGGTCTGGCTTCTCTGCTAATATTTTCAGCCAGGTAGGCATGGTGACTTCAAGTTGGGAAGACGATGCATCATAACCTTTCCACTCCGTCCCCCCGATTTTTTAAAACGGTGTGCTAATAAAGTGCCTGATTGATTTTTGCCAGATCATCCTCAGACAACATACCGGCTGCAGCCTTCAGCCGCAGCTGACTGATCAAATAATTATATTCCGCCTGATACAAATCGCGCTGCGTGGAATATAACTGCTGTTGAGCATTCAGCACATCAAGGTTGGTGCGCAAACCGACTTCCTGTCCCAGCTTGCTGGCTTCCAGCAGGCTTTCGACAGATTTCAATGCCTGTTGCAGGGCTTGCACCTGGGCAATGCCGTTAACCACTCCCAGGTAAGCCTGCCGGGTTTCCATGTCCACATTGCGGCGGGCGGTTTCCAGCTCTTCCCGGGCGCGGGCGCGATTGGCAATCGCTTCGCGCCAACGCGAATTGACTATCCCGCCCTGAAACAGCGGCATATTGAATTGCACACCGACCGCTGTGGTGCGGCTGTCGCTGCCCACTCCCAGGCTGCCGCCATTGGCAGAATTTTTTGCATAATTTGCCACCAGGTCCAGCGTTGGATAATGGCCGCCGCGATTGCGCGCGACTTCTTTTTCTGCCAGCTCGGCAGCGGCTTGAGCTACGACCAGCTGGGTATTGTTTTGCTGGGCAATCTCGACCCATTTGTCGATGTCCGGCGGCTGTGGCGTCTCCGGCTTGAATTGCGGACCCAGCGGTTGCAACGTGCCGGGTTTGGCATTGATCAATTGCCGCAAGGAATTCAATTTGACTTCCAGATTGCTGTTCGCGGCAATTTCCTGGGCATTGACCAGATCAAAGCGCGACTGCGCTTCGTAAGTGTCGGTAATCGTGGCGCTGCCCACTTCAAAGTTGCGCTTGGCTTGTTCCAGTTGTTCTGAAATCGCGCTCTTCTGCGCCGATGCCAGCCGCACAGCATCCTGCGCCATCAGCTCGTCAAAATAGGCCTGCGTTACGCGCACAATTAATTCCTGCTCGGCCGTCCGGAATTGGGCATCGGTTTGCGCCACCTGCAATTCAGCTTCGCTGTAAGTTACCCAGTTTTGCTGGCGGAACAGCGGCTGGGTCAGGGTTACTGCATACCCGTTACTGTTGTATTGACTATCGCCGGAAGCGAACGGCCCCGTGCCCCGATACTGTATCGAATTGTCGTTGTAAGTGCTGTTGGCGGTAAGGTTTATGTTGGGCAACAGCAAGGCGCGGCCTTGCGCCAGCTTTTCCTGTCCGGCACGTTGCGCTGCTCTTGCCCCGGCGAATACCGCATCCTGCTTTTGCGCGGCATGATAGATTTCCAGCAAATCTGCCGCCTGCGCCGGGGACATAACGGCCAAAGCGATGAACAAAAATAGTGATTTCACAGTAATCAAACTATCAGAATATAAAACGTTTGGGTTGAACTGCATTTTGCAGCTGCGCGACTACCGTTTCAAACAACGTGGTACTTTCGAATATTCCCGGGGCGATGCAGGTAATCAACCTGGCTTGCATGGCGGGGGCATCGCCCACAATCGCAAACAGGCGGCCACCTGGGCACAGGCTGTTTTGAAAATTCAACGGCAATACGGGTACCGATCCAGTCAAGACAATGGCATTGTAACTGCCCGGCCAACCTTGGGCCGCATCGCCTTTGATCAGCGTGACATTATCAATATGATGTGCCGCCAGATTTCTTTCGGCAAACGCGTGCAGCTCGGGCACAATTTCAACGCTGGTCACATGCTTGGCCATGCGCGCCAGCAATGCGGTCAGATAGCCTGATCCGCTGCCGACTTCCAATACCTGGTCGGAAGATTTGATGCGCAATTCCTGCAATACACGCGCTTCGAGTTTGGGTTGCCACATCGCAACGCCGTGGCCCAACGGGATTTCCATATCCATAAAAGCCATCTCTTGCCGCTCGGACGGGACAAATTGTTCACGCTTGACCTTGCCCAGCAAATCCAGCACCCGCGTGTCCAGAACATCCCATGGCCGTATCTGTTGTTCCACCATATTAAAGCGCAGTTGTTCCACGTTCTTCATCCTCCACAACTCCAAATTTAATAGCCAACCCAAGCAACGAGTATATCAAGGCCATCTGGGCAATGCCAGCATCAGCTTGCTTTTGACGCCCCTTTAAAGTAAGTTGCGCGCTTACGTAGGGGTCCTTGCCGGGAAACGGCAGGGTGAGAGATACCCTTTGAACCTGTCGGATAATTCCGTCGTAGGGAAGCGTCAGCCGCAAGCTCGATGCTCCTTAGCTTTTGTTGGAGCACACATCATGAATGCCAATCCCAGATTAACCAACCTCCCGTTTCTCAGCCAGGCCGCGCATGTGGATAAAGCAGCTATCCAGCCGCTGCCGAATTCGCGCAAAGTTTATGTGGCAGGCTCCCGCCCCGACATCCGCGTGCCGATGCGGGAAATCTCCCAATCAGACACGCCTGCCAGCATGGGCACCGAAAAAAATCCACCCATTTATGTGTATGACTGCTCCGGGCCTTATACCGATCCAGCGACGCACATTGATATCCGCTCCGGCCTGGCTACCCCGCGCATGCCATGGATCATTGAGCGCGGCGACACCGATGAATTAGCCGGCCCTTCATCGCAATACGGTATTGAACGACTGCACGACCCCAAGCTGTCGGAATTGCGTTTCAATCTTCGGCGCACGCCGCGCCGCGCCAAGGCCGGGGGCAATGTATCGCAAATGCATTATGCGCGGCAGGGCATCATCACGCCGGAGATGGAATACGTTGCGATCCGCGAAAACATGCAGCGCAAGGAATATCTGGCGCAGTTGAAAATGTCGGGCCCGATGGGCAATAAACTGGCCGAACTGATGGGCCGCCAGCATCCAGGCCAGTCGTTCGGCGCCAGTATTCCTGCTGAAATTACGCCCGAGTTTGTACGCTCCGAGCTCGCCCGGGGCCGCGCGATCATCCCGGCCAACATTAATCATCCCGAAGTTGAGCCTATGATTATCGGCCGCAATTTTTTGGTCAAAATCAATGCCAACATCGGCAATTCTGCCGTGACTTCCAGCATAGGCGAAGAAGTGGAGAAGCTGACCTGGGCCATACGCTGGGGCGCCGACAATGTGATGGACCTGTCCACCGGCAAACATATTCATGAGACGCGCGAATGGATTATCCGCAACTCGCCAGTCCCGATAGGCACAGTCCCTATTTATCAAGCGCTGGAAAAAGTAGACGGCAAGGCAGAAGATTTGACCTGGGAAATTTACCGCGACACGCTGATCGAGCAAGCCGAACAAGGCGTGGATTATTTCACGATACATGCCGGGGTATTGCTGCGCTATGTGCCGCTGACCGCGAACCGTATGACCGGTATCGTGTCGCGCGGCGGATCAATTATGGCCAAATGGTGTCTGGCGCACCATCAGGAAAGTTTTTTATACACCCATTTCGAAGACATCTGCGAAATCATGAAAGCCTATGATGTATCGTTCAGCCTCGGCGATGGTCTGCGGCCCGGTTCAATTTATGACGCCAACGATGAAGCGCAACTGGGCGAATTGAAAACGCTGGGAGAACTCACTCAAATCGCCTGGAAGCACGATGTGCAAGTGATGATAGAAGGCCCCGGCCATGTGCCCATGCATCTGATCAAAGAAAATATGGAGCTGCAACTGGAGCAGTGCCACGAAGCGCCGTTCTACACGCTAGGCCCGCTGACCACCGACATCGCACCGGGCTATGACCATATCACTTCCGGCATAGGTGCTGCGATGATAGGCTGGTATGGCACCGCGATGCTGTGTTACGTGACGCCCAAGGAACACCTCGGTTTGCCGAACAAGGACGATGTCAAAGAGGGCGTCATTACCTACAAGCTGGCGGCTCATGCTGCCGACTTGGCCAAAGGCCACCCCGGCGCGCAAATTCGCGACAACGCCTTGTCCAAGGCGCGCTTTGAATTCCGCTGGGAAGACCAGTTCAATCTCGGCCTTGACCCGGACAAGGCGCGCGATTTTCACGACGAGACCTTACCCAAAGATTCGGCCAAGGTAGCGCATTTCTGTTCCATGTGCGGCCCGCATTTCTGCTCGATGAAAATCTCGCAAGATGTGCGCGAATACGCCGCCGCGCAAGGCATCAGCGAAATCCAGGCGTTGAAAAAAGGCATGCAAGACAAGTCAGCGCAATTCAAAAAACAGGGCGCTGAAGTTTATCAAAAAGTGTAATTCCAATTCCGGATAGGAAGGAGCACAAGGCGGCGAGGATAAGGCGACGAAGACAGTACATTTAGTACGGCTAGGAGCCGAAGACGAAGCCAACGCAGTGATCGTTTCTATCCGGAATTGGAATAGGGCGAGGAATTGGTGGTGATAGGTGGATTTGAACCACCGACCTCAGCGTTATGAGTGCTGCGCTCTAACCACCTGAGCTATATCACCGGTAAATGTTATGCTACTGTGAAGAGCGCGGCATTTTCCGGATTTATCCGCACTTTGTCAATTATGGATAGGCAACACCGGTAGCGGCGCCGGGCTAATTACATACTGCTGAGTGTAGCTCACTGCTGTCAAATTCCTGATGCAATTGCGCCAATTTTTCCATTGTTGCGGCGTCTGGATCTCTCAACACAAAAACCGTGAATTTCAATTTGCTGGCACGTTCTCCAGCCTCGGCAGTTTTTATTCCCTTGGCCGACAATTTGCTGACAAATTTATTGGCTGCCTCCCGGGTTTTGAATACCCCTAGCGAAATGGCGTTGCGCAATTTGCCCGGCTGTTGCACGACAAAATAATCACCCACACCACGCGCCTTGAGTTGCGCTATTTTTTTGTCGATTTCCGCGCGCGTTTTGGAGGGTGGCAGATAAACCCAATAACCGCTTGCGTACTCCACCTGCCGCTTGGACAGCTGGTCACCCAGTTTCAGCTTGGCCAGCGCAGCGCTGGCACGCTTCAGGTCGCCTCCGGAAAATTCGCCCCATTCCAGACATGCGGTATCTGCGGGTGTGGCCGGGGCGGGTGTATGGGTGGGTGTCGGCGCGGATGCAGCCACTGCTGTTGCTGCTGGTGTTTCAGGCGGGCTGGGCAGCAACTTGATTTTGTCGGCGTTGAGCGGCGGTTGCTGCGCCAAATATGCAGTATCTGCGGTCAATGCCTTGCCCCATTGCATATAGGCAAATAATCCCATGTTAATTGCCAACAGCAGCCCGAATAGCCACTTCATAACGCCCCCATTCCTATAATCTGCAAGCCCCGTAATACCAAATAATCATCGCGCTCCAAAGGAATTTGGAGATGGGGCTGTATTTGATCTGCTGCACCGCCACTCAATATGCAGCGTGCCTCGCCCTGGCTGGCCAGCGCTGCAAATTGTAAATGAATGGCACCCACTGTGGCCTGTACTGCTCCGCTGACTATCGCATCGGCAGTATTGCGCGGAAAGGGTTGCCACTGCCCTTCGGCTTTGGGTAACTGTGCGGTATCGATAGTCAGGCTGCGGCGCATCATATCCAATCCCGGCAAGATCAGCCCACCCAGGAATTCACCTGCGGCAGACAGCGCATCCACCGTGGTTGCGGTGCCGCAATTGACCACCAGACTAGCCATGCGCTGCTGCTGGCGTGCGGCGATCAGCGCCGCCCAGCGGTCGCTGCCCAGCTGTTCGGCGTGTTGATAAGTGTTGCGTACACCACATTGCTGATTTTTAGCTGCGATAAACTCTATCGGTACAGTCCACGCTGCGCACGCTGCGCGCAGTTGCTGCGCGATGGGCTGACCTGCCACATTGGATGCGATAATTTTTTGCGGCGGCGACAGCGCAGAAAATGTATTGCGCAACTCGGCCATCTGCGCATTTTCCACTATGCCTTGTTGCAGCCACTGCTGGCCTTTAACCAGCGCCCATTTGACGCGGCTGTTTCCGGCATCAATTAGCAACAGAGTCACGGCGCAGCCCCGCTGAGTTCACCAGCATGGCATGTTTGAATACCGTGCGCCGTTTCCAGCATCAGCGCACCGTTTTCGGTGACACCGCGCGCCACTCCCATTACGCTGCTGCCATCGGGCAGCATTAATTTTATGGGCTGATTGTGAAAGGCATGGTAGCTTTGCCATTCTGCGCGGAAGGGCGCGAAGCCGTGGCTGGCAAACTCGATCAAGGTGCTGCGTAATTCGCGCAATAATTTTGCCAGCAGCACATTGCGCTCCGGCATCCGGGCACCGGGCTGTAGCGCTGCAATCTCGGTCAGACTGCTTGCCGGTTGGTCAATTTGCGACCGCAGATGCTGCGGCAGTGAAATGTTGAGGCCTATGCCTAGCACGACGGCGCTCGGACCCAGCATGTCGCCTTGCGCCTCAATCAGGATGCCGGCCAGCTTGCCGTTGTTAGCCAGCACATCGTTCGGCCATTTTAGTTGCACTGCGGCCATGCCTTGGGCACGCAACACCCTGATCAGCGCGATACCGGTTACCAGGCTTAACCCGGACAAGGTCGACAACCCTTGTTCAAAACGCCACAGCAACGAAAACATCAGTGAATTACCCAAACCGCTGTGCCACACCCGGCCCATGCGCCCGCGCCCGCCGGTTTGCCATTCCACTGCCAACACGCTGCCGCTGGGCGCTCCGCGCGCCGCGCGCTGCAGTAGCTGGGTATTACTGGAATCAGCACTATCAATAATTTGAAGTTTGAAATGCGCTGCCAAGTCGCCAAGACTGTGTTCGATGCGGTCGCCATCCAGCCACTGCGGCGGATGGCGCAGGCAATAGCCGCGACCGCGCACGCTGTATAAAACCAGGCCCAATTGTTCGATGCCACGCAAGGCATTGCTGACACTGGCGCGGGATATTCCCAAGCGTTGCGCCAACACCTCACCGGAATGAAACTCGCCGTCCTGCAACAGTCGCAGCAAGGCAAACGTGAGTGGTTTTACCGTGACCGGTGAGTGGGGAAAAAGGGTAATTGCGTTCACTACGGCAGGTTTTCCGCAGATCGATTTCCCGCAACCGGGACGTGTTTGTGATTTTTCAGGAAATCCACTATTTCCTGTTTTTGGTTGATTGCATCGTGGTAACCCAGGTCAACCAGCGCCCGACAAAAATCTTTGTCAAAAAGCAGATAACTGACCAGGTTGGCCCCGCTGCGGCGCATTGCTCCCACTGCGCGCAGCAGCAGCCGGATTGGCCATGGCAGCTGGCCGGCATACAGCGCGGCAATTTTATGGATAGGCTGGCTGGGTGAAATAACCAGCACTTCCACCTTGCGCAACTTAATTTCGGAATGGACTGAATCGGGTATTAAACTGATGGTGTTGTTAATGCGTTGCAAGCGCTCCAAATCTACCTCAAGGCTGTCTAAAAAAATACTGTCCAGGGCATGGCCGGCAATACGCGCCAATGAAGGGTAATTATCCATCTGCGCGCGAATACTGGGATCGGTGGCCACTTGCGCCGTGCCAATAACCAGCACACGATTGGCTCCCAGATGCAATGCCGGGCTGATGGGTGCAATTTGGCGCATTGAACCATCGCCGAAATACTCCCGGTTAATCCTCACCGCCGGAAAAATAAACGGGATGGCGGATGAAGCCATTAAATGTTTGGAATCGATTTTGGTTGCAACACCCATGCGTCGTGCGCGTTTCCACGGTAGCAACCCCTCCACCCCCTGATAAAAATTTACCGAGTGTCCGGAACCATAGCCGGAAGCGGTAATACATAGCGCATGTAAAAATCCGGCATCTATACTTTCCTGAATTTTTTCGCATGGCAGGGCTTGTGCCAGCATTTTTTCCAGCGGGGAGTTATCCAGCAGTGAAACCCGGTGTAATTTATTGACGCCCAAAGTACTCAAAATCAGGCCGGTAAACCAGCGCGTGCTGTTGCGCAATACACCCAGCACGTCGGACCGGTACACATGATGCGGCTGAAAATTTCTCCACACTGTATCCAGATATTTGACGCCCACGCGGAACTGCTGGGCATTCACCGCCAGCGTAACGGCATTAAATGCGCCAGCCGAAGTGCCGCAGATTATATGGAATGGATTATGCGCACGGCGCGGCAGAAATTCTGCGACCGCTTTTAAAACCCCCACTTGATATGCGGCACGCGCGCCCCCGCCCGTCAAAATCAACCCTATTTTTTGCTGTGTCCGCATGCAATGGCCTGCTTAATTATTATCGAAATTACACGTCGCCGGCCCCTGCTTTGGCACGGACGCTTTCCAGCGCATCGCGCAATGTTTCTTCTGGCAGCTCATTCACCAGGATAGACAGCATTTCAGCTGCTTCAGCCGCTTCGGGAGGCATATGGCGCCCATCAGTATTGGCTACCAGCACCGCCGCTGCGCCCACTACTTTGAGCAAATGGGAACGCTCATTCATCAACATCTCCATTTCTTCGCGCAACATGGAGACTTCCTGTTTATTCATTGGGTTCATTATGGCCATACCTGGATTGTAAGCATTGTGGACAACTCATGATTCAACTTTTTTTGTTTCTGCATCAGAATTCAGGAAATCCAGAATCTCCGTCTTGCGCTTCATTGCATCCTGGTAACCCATTTCGATCAAGGCCCGGCAAAAATCTTTTTCAAAAAGCAGATAGCTTACCAAGTTTGCCCCGCTACTGCGCATGGCTCCAATTCCCCGCAGCATGAAACGGATGCTCCACGGTAAATTCGAAGCATAACGTTTTGCAATAGCTTCTATCGGTTGGCTAGGCTCAATCACCAGCACATCCACTTGACCTAACTGAGTGTGGGAACGCCTCTCTTCATGCACCAGGCTGACTGTGTGGTTGATTCGACGCAGCCTTTCCAGATCAACCTCCATGCTGTCCAGGAAAATGCTGTTCAAGGCATGGCCTGCAATTTGCGCCAGCGAAGGATAGCTGGTTACATTGATGCGCTTGGGCGGCGCTGCCCGGCTTTGGCCCATCCCTATAATCAGCACTTTTTTTGCCCCCAGGTGCAACGCCGAACTGACAGGCGCAATCTGGCGCATCGAACCATCGCCAAAATATTCGCGATTGATGCGCACCGCTGGGAACAGGAAAGGAATGGCCGACGAAGCCAGCAAATGCTTGATCTCAATCTGCGTCGGGAACCCTAATCGATGGGCACGCTTCCACGGCTGTACGCTGGCCTCGGATTGATAAAAAGTGACTGAATGCTCCGACGTGTAACCCGAGGCAGTAATACCCAGGGCATGCAGATAGCCGTTATCTATGCTTTCCTGAATTTTAGTCAGCGGCAAAGTTTTTCCCAGCAAGCGTTTTAATGGCGAATTATCCAGCAATGAAACATGGTTCAATTTATTGATCCCCAGCATGCTCAATAGCAGTCCAGCCAGCCACATCCCGGCATTGCTGAAAACGCCTATGGGATCGGAACGATAGATATTCTCAACGCGAAAACCCTTCCAGAAACTGAGCAGATATTTCACGCCGCTGCGCAAATGGTGGGCATTCATTGCCAGCGCCACCGCGTTAATGGCGCCTGCAGATGTCCCGCATACCACCGCAAAAGGATTAGGCGCGGTGCGCGGCAGCAGCCTGGCAATCGCTTTCAGTACGCCCACCTGATACGCCGCCCGCGCTCCGCCGCCAGTTAAAATCAAACCAATTTTTTTGTGCATGTCTGTACTCAGATACCTTGTTCTGGTTATATTCTGGAGACGCCTCCGCCCTCCTTAAAACTATTATTC
>JANNQM010000125.1:0-7062 GCA_031400735.1 Gallionellaceae bacterium | reverse complement strand
GCCGCAACCAATACCTGAGCGAACAAATCGTTATACTGGACAAGCAGATCGCCGAAATTAACCAGCTAAAAGCAGAAATCGCCGCGCTGGATTCGCGCAAAACAGTAGTGGAAAAACTGCAAAGCACCCGCTCGGACGTGGTGCATTTGCTGGACCAGATGTTGCGCATATTGCCTGACGGCGTGTATTTAAAAACCATCAAGCAAGTCGGCAGCAAAATAAACCTGGTCGGTTACACCCAATCCAATGCGCGGGTTTCCACGCTAATGCGTTCCATTGAAAGTTCGCCCTGGCTGGAATCTCCGACACTGATACAAATAATCGCGACCACCACCAGCGGTACACGGATGAGCGAATTCGCGCTTGAATTTAACCTAACGTCCCAGTTACCCGTAACCACCGACATTGTCCCGGACAAAGCCGCTGGCAAGAAGGGTTAGGTGAGTGCATGAAATTTATTGAAGACTTGAAAAATATCAATCCCCGGGATCCGGGCGGCTGGCCCTGGCCGGTAAAAATCAGCACGTTTGTCGGGATATTTTTAGCGGTGATCGCGGCGGGTGCTACGCTGGACTGGGTGGGACAGTGGGAAGCGCTGAAAGTAGAGCAGGATAAGGAAGTGGCGCTGAAAAAAGATTTCGAAGCCAAAAAAGGCATCGCCATCAATCTGGACATCATCAAGAAAAAACTTACCGAAACCAAGCAGTCATTTGACTCCTTGCTGAAACAATTGCCGAGCAAATCAGAAATGGATGCGTTGCTGACTGATATCAACCAGGCCGGCTTGGGCCGTGGCTTGCAGTTTGAATTATTCCGCCCGGGCGCCGAGATTATCACCGGCGTGTTTGCCGAGCGCCCGATTGCGCTCAAGGTCACCGGCAACTACGATGACATTGGCAAATTTGCCAGCGATATCGGCCAGCTGCCGCGTATCGTGTCGCTGACGGATATCAGCATCGCCAACGTCACCGGCGGGCAGCTTGCGATGGATGCCACGGCCAGGACCTACCGTTACCTGGATGAGGAAGAATTGGCCGCACAGAAAAAAGCCGCCAAGGCTGCTGCTGACAAGGCGAAACCAGGAGCGAAACCTGCGGCGAAACCCGCAGCCGCTGGCCACGGGGCACCAAAATGAAATCCACTCGGCTGATCATGCTGGGCATTTTGCTGCTGTCAGGATGCGGCGGCGAGGAATTTCAGGATCTGCGTGATTTCGTCAAGAACGCCGGCGCCGACATGCGCGGCAAGGTTGACCCGCCACCGGAACTGAAACCGTATGAGCCATTTACCTATGACAATTCACTGGCCCTGCCCGACCCGTTCAAACCTCGCAAGCCCGAAGTTAAAGGCGGTCCTAATACTGGAATCAACCAGCCAGACCTGGAACGCAACAGGGAGCCGCTGGAAGAAGTTCCACTGGAAGGCATCAAGATGGTCGGCTACCTGTCCCAGGCCAATGTCGGCCATGCTATCGTCCGCTCACCCGACGGCAAGCTGCACCGGGTCAAGGCTGGCAATTATCTGGGACCGAATTTCGGCAAAATCATCGCGGTGACCGACACCGAGATTAAGGTTAAGGAACAAGTGCAAGACAGCACTGGCGACTGGACTGAGCGCATCAGCATTTTGCCATTGATAGAATGATCAGGAGCGACCCAATGACACCGCAAAAAAACTCAATTCTCAACATCATCGGGCTGGCCTCCGCCATGATTGCGCTGGCTAGTTTGCCCGCCCAGGCGCAGGAAAATACCGAGCCAACGGCTGATACGCAAAACAGCGCTGTGCAAAATTCCGATACCCACAACAGCATCCAGTCGCTCAGTGTCAGCAGCTCGGCCGGTGGCAAGCTGGTACTCAAGGTAGGCATGAAATCCGCACCCCCCAGTTTGCCGCTGAATTTTACAATCAACGCGCCGCCGCGCATCGCATTTGACTTTCCGGATACAGAAAATGGCCTGGGCAAATCCATGGAAGAATTTGGCGAAGGGCAGTTGCGCAGCGCCAACATCGTCCAGGCGGGCAGCCGCACCCGGCTGGTGATCAACCTGAATGAGATGGTGGGTTACGACACCCAGATACAAGGCAACGACCTGCTGATCACATTGCAGCCAAAAACTGCCGATGCGTCCGCCAGCAATACCACAGTCAGGTTCGCCGAAGCCGCACCGGGTATACATAAATATGCGATCCGCGATATTGATTTTGGCCGGGGTAAAAATGGCGAAGGGCGGGTGCAGATCGACCTGTCGGATGCGGGCATAGGCATTGATGTCAAGCCGCAAGGAAAAAATTTGATCATCGATTTCATCAAGACCAATTTGCCGAGGAACCTGCAACGCAAACTGGATGTTACCGATTTTGATACGCCGATAGAGGGTATCGATACCTTCGCCCAGGGCGATAATGTACGCATGGTGATCCAGCCCAAGGGCTTCTGGGAACATATTGCCTTCCAGACCGACAACAAATTCATTGTGGAAGTCAAAGCCATCCCGGACGACCCGAATAAATTGGTGAAAGGCAGCCAGCCGGGTTACGCCGGTGAAAAGCTGACCTTGAGTTTCCAGAACATCGCGGTGCGCGAAGCGCTGAATGTGATTGCTGACTTTACCAACCTGAACATGGTGATCAGCGATACCGTGACCGGCAACCTGACATTGCGCCTGAAGGATGTGCCATGGGACCAGGCCTTGCAGATTATTCTCGACACCCGTGGCCTGGACATGCGCAAGAACGGCAATGTCATCCAGGTTGCCCCGCGCGAAGAATTGGCGTCCAAAGAAAAGCTCAGCCTGGCGGCCAGCCAGGAAATTTCCGACCTGGAAGTTCTGCGCACCGAGAGTTTCAAGCTCAGCTATCAAAAAGGCGATGAAGTAGCTGCACTGCTGTCCAGCAAAGACCAGCGCATGCTGTCCAAGCGCGGCAGCGCCGTAGTCGACCAGCGCACCAACACGATATTCGTGCAGGACACACCCTCGCGCCTGGAGGAAGTGCGCAAGCTGATCAAGCAAATTGACGTGTCAGTGCGGCAAGTGATGATAGAAGCCCGCTTTGTCGAGGCCGGAGACACATTTAAACGGAACCTGGGTGGGCGGCTCAGTTTTAACGGCCCTCTCACCAGCAACGTAGTACCCTCAGGTTATGCCACCGGAAGCGGCGGGGGCAGTGTGAATTTACCTGGCTCTAACTTTGGCGGAGCAAGCAGTGGCGGAAACCTGAATCTTTCGTTAGTCGGCGCAGGTCCCTCTAAAGTCCTGGACCTGGAATTGGCCGCTTCCGAAGTGGATGGCAAAACCAAATCCATCGCCAGCCCACGGGTCGTGACAGCGAATGGCATAGAAGCTTCGATTGAGGCAGGTGTAGAAATACCGTACGCAACCTTCAGTTCAGCCGGAACGCAAATCCAATTTAAAAAGGCGGTACTAAGCCTCAAGGTCACGCCACAAATTACGCCCGACGATAATGTCAGCATGATCATCAATGTCAACCAGGATACCGTAGGAACGATATTTTTCGGGGTTCCCAGCATCAATACCAAAAAAGTCACGACCCAGGTCCTGGTGGAGAATGGCGGGACAGTGGTGATTGGCGGGGTGTATACCCAGGAAAATCTGACTACCGAGGATAAGGTACCGCTGCTGGGCGATGTACCGCTGCTGGGCTGGCTGTTCAAAAATCAGGAAAAACGCGATGAGAAAAAAGAGCTGCTGATTTTCATTACTCCCAAGATTTTGAAAGACAGTTTGAACCTGCGCTAAGATTGGCCACCACGATAAAAAGCCCGGCAGCGCCGGGCTTTTTATTTTGGGAAACGCCGAACAAGTCTGAAACCGGCGAGGGCAATGATTTTTCCGCTACAATCTGAATATGCAAATGGACAACGTCACCCACAACAAACGTTTATCGGGCAACATCATCCTGGTCGGAATGATGGGAGCGGGCAAAACAACGGTAGGAAAAATGCTGGCCAGGCAGATGGAAAAAGTTTTTGTCGACAGCGATGAAGAAATTAAAACGCGCACCGGGGTTACCATACCCCATATCTTTGATATAGAAGGCGAGGCCGGATTCCGGCAGCGCGAAGCCAATGTGATCCAGGAATTGATGCGGCAAACCAACATGGTTCTGGCAACCGGCGGTGGCGCAGTGCTGAATGAGCAAGTGCGGGAGGCCTTAACCAGCAACGGCATCGTGGTTTACCTCAGAAGCACGGTGCACGACCTGTGGCAACGCACCCGCTATGACCGTAACCGCCCGCTGTTGCAGACCGCCGACCCGTATGCGCGGTTAAAAGAATTGTACCGGCAGCGCGATCCGGTCTACACCGCGATGGCGGACCTGATAGAACCTACCAGCAAACAAAGCCCGCACACTTTGGTGCTACACCTGGCGGCAGAATTAAGTCGACTTACTGAACAATTAACCTAGCAACCGAATATGCAATCATTAACTGTCGGCCTGGCCGAACGTAGTTACCCGATCCACATTGGCAGCGGCTTGCTGGGCCAGGCGGAATTATTGTTGCCGCATTTGCCGGCCAAAAAAGTGGCCGTGGTGACCAACACCACGGTAGGGCCGTTATATCTGGAGCCGTTACAAACGCTGCTGCAAAGCCACAGTGTAGAGGTGATACCCATCATCCTGCCGGATGGCGAGGAATATAAAAATACCGACACGCTGGGGCTGATTTACACCGCGCTGCTGTCACAGCGCTGCGAACGCAATACCCCCTTGATCGCGCTGGGCGGCGGCGTAATCGGCGACATGACCGGCTATGCTGCCGCAACATATTTGCGCGGCGTGCCCTTCATTCAGCTGCCGACGACGTTGCTGGCGCAAGTTGATTCATCGGTCGGCGGCAAAACCGGCATCAACCACCCGCTGGGCAAAAACATGATAGGCGCGTTTTACCAGCCGCAAGTGGTGCTGGCCGACATCGCTACGCTGCAAACTTTGCCCGATAAGGAATTGCGCGCTGGCCTGGCGGAAGTCATCAAATACGGACTGATCCGCGACCTGCCTTTCTTCGTGTGGCTGGAACAAAATATAGAAAAATTATTGGCACGCGATACCGAAGCGCTGCAATACGCCATCACCCGCAGCTGCCACAACAAGGCTGAAGTGGTAGCCGCAGACGAACGCGAAAGCGGCGAACGCGCCTTGCTCAATCTCGGCCACACATTCGGCCACGCAGTCGAAACCGGCATGGGCTATGGCGTGTGGCTGCACGGCGAAGCGGTTGCGGCGGGCACCATCATGGCCGCCGATTTATCCTGCCGCCTGGGCTGGCTAAACCCGCAGAAAATGACCCGCATCCGCAATTTGTTTGAACGCACCGGGCTGCCGGTCATTGCGCCGGCACTGGGCGCGGAAAAATATTTGCAACTGATGGGGCTGGACAAAAAAGTGGTAGGCGGCAAAATGCGCTTTGTGCTGCTGAAAGGCATAGGCCAGGCAGTGGTCAGCGCCGACGTGCCGCAGGAATTATTGCGGCAGACGCTGGAAGCTTGCAGCGCGGATGCTTAATGAAACGTTGATTAAGTCGTCATACCCGCGTAGGCGAGCATCCAGCCTGTTGATTTAACTGGACTCCCGCCTACGCGGGAGTGACAAATTCAGACTTGTTCAGCGCTTCCTTAATGCAAGCTGCGCATCATGCTTCCAAAAAACCACCCCGGCGCTATGCGCCACCCCTCCTTGAAAAAAGGAGGGGAAGAAATGCAGTGAAGAAAGTATTCCCCTCCTTCTTCATAAAGAGGGGTGGCGCGCAGCGCCGGGGTAGTAACTCTCAAACGACACAACTCCCCTCCTTATTTTCAAGGAGGGGTGGCGCATAGCGCCGGGGTGGTAACTCTCAAACGACACAACTCCCCTCCTTGTTCATAAGGAGGGGTGGCGCGCAGCGCCGGGGTGGTTGCAGTAACCCGCCTACAATAATTTAGCCTATGGTAAAAAAATGGAACTAGCCCCCTACGCAGTCAGCGAACACAACACACGCGGCCGAGCAGTGCGCGAAGAGCCGCCCTTTGGCCGCAGTGAATTTCAGCGTGACCGTGACCGCATCATCCACTCCACCGCGTTCCGCCGCCTGGAATACAAGACCCAGGTCTTCGTCAACCACGAGGGTGACCTGTTCCGCACGCGCCTGACGCACAGCATGGAAGTCGCGCAAATCGGGCGCTCCATCGCGCGCTACCTGAAGCTGAATGAAGACTTGGTGGAAGCCATCTCGCTGGCGCATGATCTGGGCCACACCCCGTTCGGCCATGCCGGGCAAGATGCGTTGAACAGCTGCATGAAAGATTACGGCGGTTTCGAGCACAACCTGCAATCGCTGCGCGTGGTGGACGTGCTGGAAGACCACTATGCGGCCTTTGATGGCCTGAACCTGTGCTTTGAAACGCGTGAAGGCATACTGAAACACTGCTCGCCCGCCAAAGCCCGCGAACTGGGCGCCGTGGGTGAACGCTTCCTCAACAAGCAACGCCCCTCACTGGAAGCGCAAATCGCCAACCTGGCCGACGAAATCGCCTACAACAACCACGATGTGGATGACGGATTGCGTTCCGGGCTGGTGACATTGCAACAGATCGCCGAGGTGCGTTTATTCGCTACCCATCTGGCCCAGGTACAACAAGCCCATCCCGGCCTGGGCGAGCGCCGGCTGATTCACGAAACGATACGGCGCATGATCAATACGCTGGCCACCGACCTGATCCGCGAAACCGAAAAAAACATTCAGCAACATGCCGTGCGCGATATCGCCGAAGTGCGCGCCGCGCCGCCGCTGGCCGCGTTCAGCGCCGAAGTGTATGAACAGCAACGCGAACTGAAAAAATTCCTGAACACCCACCTCTACCGCCACTTCCGCGTCATGCGCATGAGCGCCAAAGCGCGCCGTATCATCGGCGATTTGTTTCAGGCATTCATGGGGGAGTACCGCTTATTGCCGCCACAATTTCAACAACAGGCGCAAATTGATTGTGCCCGCGCCGTGTCCGATTACATCGCCGGTATGACTGACCGCTACGCCATCAAGGAACACCGGCGGTTGTTTGC
>JANNQM010000124.1:0-9562 GCA_031400735.1 Gallionellaceae bacterium | reverse complement strand
GTGCTGGGCCACGTCCCCTCTCCCCAACCCTCTCCCGCCGGCGGGAGAGGGGGCCATCGTCTCCGCTCCTGCGGGGAGCGGAGGGATAACCCCTTGATGGACCTGGTTCCAGCCCATGTGCGGCACTTTCAGCTTATGGCCCTGATCATCGCGCAAGTCATGCGCAAAGCGCACCACCTTGCCCGGCAATAATCCCAGCCCGGGAATATTGCCTTCGTCGCTATGCTCGAACAGCATCTGCAATCCTATGCAAATACCCAGAAAAGGTTTGGTGCGCGCTGCTTCTACGACTGCTCCGCGCAACCGGCGCGCATCCAGTTCGCGCATACAGTCCGGCATGGCGCCCTGACCGGGAAATACCACACGCTGCGCCCGCGTGACTTCATGCGGGTCATCGGTCACGACAATGCTGGCGTTCGGCACCGCAGTACGTAACGCCTGCTGCACCGAGCGCAGGTTGCCCATCCCATAATCCACAATTGCTATATCCGCCATCGTTCTTTTACGAATCTATAGGCTGCCTTTGGTGGACGGCATCATGCCGGACATGCGTGGATCCTGCTCCAGCGCGATGCGCAGCGCACGGCCAAATGCCTTGAACACCGTTTCCGCCTGGTGATGGGCATTTTCCCCGGCCAGGTTATCGATGTGCAAAGTCACCAGCGCGTGGTTGACGAATCCCTGAAAAAATTCGTGTATCAGGTCAACATCAAAATCGCCGACATTGGAGCGCACAAAATTGACATTGAACACCAACCCCGGCCGGCCGGAAATGTCCAGCACTACGCGCGACAGTGCCTCATCCAGCGGCACATAAGCGTGACCGTATCGACGCAGGCCTTTCTTGTCGCCGACGGCCTGGCTGAATGCCTGACCCAGCGTGATGCCAATATCCTCCACCGTGTGATGCGCATCAATATGCAGGTCGCCCTTGGCCACAATGTCCAGGTCAATCATGCCGTGGCGCGCGACCTGGTCCAGCATGTGTTCGAGAAAAGGCAGGCCGGTGTTGAATTTTCCCTGGCCGCTGCCATCGACATTCATGCTGACGTTGATTTTGGTTTCCAGCGTGTTACGGGTGACTTGCGCGCTACGCATATTTTTTTTCCTGAACAGCTTGTTGGATACTTTGCTGCAATGCCTCTACAAATTGCCCATTTTCCTGCGGCGTGCCTACTGTGACACGCAGGCAGTCATGCAGCAACGGGTGGGAACCCCCCAAATTCTTGATCAGCACACCGCGTTTTTTCAATCCTTCAAACACGCTGGCAGCCTGCTTCACGCGGAACAGGATAAAGTTGGCCTCACTCGGGAATGGCCGTACGTCCGCCATTTCTTCCATGCGCGCACAGAGCCAGGCACGGTCCTGTTTTATTTGCACAGCCTGTTGCAACAATACATCGTGGTGCTGCAATAATTTGTGCGCCACCACTTGCGTTAGAACGCCAACATTATACGGCAAGCGCAGCTTTTCCAGATGCGTCAACCATGCCTGGCTGCCGGCCAAAAATCCCAGGCGCAGCCCGGCCATGCCCAGCTTGGAAAATGTGCGCATGACCAGCAGGTTGGGATAGCGCGCCAGCATGTCAATAAAACTGGCGCCAGCAAAAGCGTAATAGGCTTCATCCACCACGACCAGGCCCGGCGCGGCGGCAATAATTTTGGCGATGGCGTGCGCATCAAACAAGTTGCCGCTGGGATTGTTGGGATAGGCCAGGAAGATCAATGCCGGTTTATCGCGCTGTATCGCGGCCAGCATCGCGGGCAAATCCAGCGCAAAATCCTCGGTCAGCGGCACGCCCACATATTTGATGCCGGCAAAAGCCGCAATCATCCGGTACATCACGAACGACGGCTCTACGCTCAGCAGCGTTGCCCCCGGCTTGGCCACGGCCAGTGCCAGCAATTGAATAATCTCGTCGGAACCATTGCCCAATAAAATATCGATGTCATCCGGCAAGCCAGTCACGGCGCGTATCTGTTCTTTCAGCGGCTGTGCGCTGGCATCGGGATAGCGGTTAATCGCAGCATCCGCAACCAGTCGCGCGATTTCGTCGCGCAACGAGGCAGGTAGAAGATAGGGATTTTCCATCGCATCCAGCTTGACCATGCCACTGCTATCCGGAACCGGATAAGCATGCAATGCCAGAACCTCGCTGCGCAGCAGGCGTTCTGGAGTCACCACAGTAGGGGTAGCAGACATTTTATTGCTGAATACGACTGAATTTTAATTCCATTAAGTAAACGGTTGAATCCTGCTTGAATCCCGGACAACGGGTGTCCGGTTGCCCATTATCCTGACTTCTGCCCGTTAGGCAAGGACAGCGGCAACGTGGTTAAACCCGCCTGTCACACACCACGCCGGTTTTTCACCGGCATGTACAAATCGGTAATGCTGCCTTCGGCCATCTCCGCTGCCAGGCCCACGCTTTCCGATAACGTCGGATGTGGATGTATGGTCAAGCCCAGGTCGGCCATGTCTGCGCCCATTTCCAGCGCCAACACGGTTTCGGCAATCAGTTCACCGGCATTCACGCCCACGATACCGCAGCCCAGAATGCGCTTGCTTTGCGGGTCATACAGCAATTTGGTGGCGCCTTCGTTGCGCGCGATCGACGACGCTCGGCCACTGGCTGCCCACGGAAAACTGGCTTTTTCATACGCAATACCCTGTGCCTTGGCTTGCGTTTCGGTCAATCCCATCCAGGCGATTTCCGGGTCGGTGTAGGCCACCGACGGAATGGTCATCGGTTCAAATACCGCGCGATGTCCGGCAATTACTTCCGCCGCCACCTTGCCCTCGTGTACCGCCTTGTGCGCCAGCATCGGGTCGCCAACGATGTCACCGACCGCGAAAATATGCGGCACGTTGCTGCGCATTTGCGCGTCGACTGGAATGAAACCGCGTTCATTGACGGTTATGCCTGCTGCAGCGGCGCCAATCTCGCGGCCATTGGGACGGCGGCCCACGGCCAATAGCACGCGGTCATACAGCTGCGGGGCGGGCGCCTGCTCTCCTTCAAAATGTACCTTCAGCCCTTGCGCAGTCGCTTCAATCTTGCTGACTTTGGTCTTTAAATAGATCGCTTCATAACGCTGTTCAATGCGCTTATGCAAAGGCCGCACCAGGTCGCGGTCCGCGCTCGGAATTAGCCCGTCGGCCAGCTCGACCACACTTATTTTGCTGCCCAGCGCGTCATACACAGTGGCCATTTCCAGCCCGATAATGCCGCCACCTATGATCAGCATGCGCTGGGGCACATCCTGCAATAACAGCGCACTGGTGGAATCCATCAATCGCGCATCGTCATAGGGCAAGCCGGGAATGCGCGCCACGCTGGAACCGGCAGCGATGATCGCATGGTCAAACGAAATGGTTTTGTCGCCTTGCGCAGTCTTGACTTTCAGGTGATGCGGAGAGGTAAATTCAGCGACGCCATGCACCACCTGAATTTTTCTTTGCTGCGCCAACCCGGTCAGGCCGCTGACATGCTTGCCGACCACTGTTTCGGATTTCCATGCGCGCAGTTTGTCCAGATCAATTTTCGGTGCGCCAAAACTAATACCGTGCCCGGCCATTTCGGCCGCTTCAGTGATGACTCTGGCGGCGTGCAACAACGCTTTGGAAGGAATACAACCGACATTCAGGCAGACGCCACCCAATGCAGCGTGGCGCTCCACCATGATGACCTGCTTGCCCAGGTCTGAGGCACGAAACGCCGCAGTGTAGCCGCCGGGGCCGGCACCGAGTACCAGCACTTCGGCGTGGAGGTCGCCTTTAACAAAGGATTGAGGATCGAGGATCGAGGATGGAGTGGACGGCGCGGTAGGTTTGCTCGACGAAAGAGGTAATGCAGGGGAACTGGCCGCAGGTTTTACTCGATCCCCAATCCCCGATCCTCGATCCTGTTCCGTATTTTCCAGTATCAAAATCACACTGCCTTCAGCAACTTTATCGCCGACCTTGACCTTCAGCTCCTTCACCACCCCCGCCATAGGCGCGGGCACATCCATGGTCGCCTTGTCGGTTTCCAGCGTGATCAGCGATTGTTCTACACTGACCGTGTCGCCTGCCTTGACCAGCACTTCAATGACCGGAATGTCTTTAAAATCGCCTATGTCCGGCACTTTTACTGCAATGGTCTCGCTCATTTAAACCCTTATCTGTCCGCTGCCTAAAACGATAAATTTCTGCGATGTCAATCCTTCCAGTCCCACCGGCCCGCGCGCATGAATTTTGTCGGTAGAAATACCAATCTCCGCACCCAGGCCGTATTCGAAACCATCGGCAAAGCGCGTCGAAGCGTTGACGATGACCGAACTGGAATCCACTTCGCGCAGGAAGCGCATGGCTTTGGTGTAATTTTCGGTGACTATGGTGTCGGTATGTTGCGAGCCATAGGTGTTGATGTGCGCTATTGCCTGATCCAGCCCGGCCACTACACGCACACTCAAAATAGGCGCGAGATATTCCGTACGCCAGTCTTCCTCGGTGGCGGTTTTCATCTGCGCAACCAATGCGCGTGCGGCAGCATCTCCGCGCAGCTCTACACCTTTGTCCAGATAAATCTGGCACAGCCTGGGCAGCACAGCTGCGGCAACATCCTGTGCTACCAGCAGTGTTTCCATCGCATTGCATACACCATATCGCTGGGTCTTGGCGTTGTCGGCAATGCGGATAGCCATGTCCAGATCGGCTTCGTCGTCGATGTACACATGGCAAATGCCATCCAGATGCTTGATCACCGGCACTTTTGCTTCGCTCGAAATACGCGCAATCAGGCTCTTGCCGCCGCGCGGCACAATGACGTCGACATATTCCTGCATCGTAATCAGCTCGCCTACCGCAGCGCGGTCGATGGTGTTGATTACCTGCACTGCTGTTTCCGGCAACCCGGCTTCGCGCAAGCCTTGATGCACACAGGCGGCAATCGCCTGGTTGGAATGGATCGCCTCGGAACCGCCGCGCAAAATCGCGGCGTTGCCGGATTTCAAGCATAGCCCGGCAGCGTCTGCCGTTACATTGGGCCGCGATTCGTAAATGATGCCAATCACGCCCAGCGGCACGCGCATCTTGCCGACCTGAATGCCGGAAGGGCGGTATTTAAGGTCGCTGATCTCGCCAATCAAATCAGGCAGCGTGGCAATCTGCAGCAGCCCTTCGGCCATGCCACGCACGGTTTTTTCGATCAGGATCAACCGGTCTATCTGGGCATCATCCAGTTTGTTCGCGCGCGCAGCGGCCACATCCTTGGCATTTGCAGCCAGCAGCTGTTTGGTATTGCCGAGCAGCGCCGCGGCGATATTTTCCAGCGCGTTATTTTTCGCGGCAGTACCGGCCTGGGCCATAACACGCGACGCAGCACGCGCCTGCTGGCCGACAGATTTCATGTAATCCTTGATGTTCTGCATGATGTTTCACTGTTGGAGCCAGCGCGCATTTTATCACCTTGGCGTGCCCGTGTAGCGGCGCGAATGATCCCGGGTTAGAAAAAGGGCGCGATAAATCGCGCCCCTACGTTAAAATGCTGGCCTTAAATTTAAATTGCAAAGAGCATGTCCGACATCCTTCAGAAAATTCTCTTGGTCAAAGCGCAGGAAGTCGCCACAGCGCAAGCAGCTAAGCCATTGGCGCAAATTCGCACTGAAGCTGAACAAGCCTCACCGCCCAGGGATTTTGTCGGAGCGATTCGCAGCAAAATTGCAGCTGGTCAGGCCGCAGTGATCGCAGAAATTAAAAAAGCCAGCCCCAGCAAAGGCGTGCTGCGCGCCGATTTTCGCCCGGGGGAAATTGCCGCAAGCTATGCCCGCCACGGCGCGGCCTGTTTATCGGTGCTGACCGACCAGCAATTTTTTCAGGGCAGTGCGGAGTATTTGCAACAGGCACGTGCGGCTTGTTCCATCCCGGTCTTGCGCAAGGATTTCATCATAGATGCCTATCAAATTTATCAATCCCGGGCGATGGGCGCAGACTGCATCCTGCTGATCGCGGCGGCATTAACGCTAGACCAGATGAAATCGTTTGAAACGCTGGCGCATAAACTGGGTATGGCTGTACTGGTGGAAGTACATGATGCGCACGAACTGGATGTGGCGCTGCAACTGCAAACCCCACTTTTAGGCATTAACAACCGCAACCTGCGCACTTTTGAAGTCAGCCTGCAAACCACGCTGGATTTGTTGCCGCGCATTCCAGACCACTGCATCGTGATAACCGAGAGCGGTATTATCCAGCCGCACGATGTGCAACGGATGCGCAGCCATCAAGTCAATACTTTCCTGGTGGGCGAAGCCTTCATGCGCGCAGCAGACCCGGGGATGGAATTGGCACGGCTATTTAGCTGAACTGCTTTCCACAAGCGGGGTAAGAATATTCCGAATGGACAGCAACCGCCATAAAAAAAAATGGGCACCCGAAGGTGCCCATTTAACATTTTACTACTCAGGCTCAGATGCGAACGTCAGCAGTTATTAGAACAAGTGTTTCATACCTGCTGAGATGATAGAAGGATCAGCAATGGCTGTGTCATTGGTTTTAATCTTGGTAAACAAGGCATACACCGTGGTGTTTGCGCTCATGCTGTGGTCATAGCCCACAGACATTTGCTTGATACCATCGATAGCTGTTCCAGTATTTGACTTGGAATTGCCTCCTTTGGTGTAAGCCACCTTGACTGCATCCGAGGGGCTGACATTGAACTTGCCGGCCACATACATATTGGTGTTTTTGGTATCTCCGCCTGCTACGGCCTTTTCAGTCAGTCTTTCTATAACGGCATTAATCGCAAATACATCCATATTAAAACCCCCACCGACTTTCATGGCAGTATCTTTGTCCCCAGATGCTGTACCTGGAAGTATCGTACCACTGGCTCCCAAATCACCCGTACCGGCATCACCCGCCTTAAAATTCTGATAAGCAACCGTGGCATAGATTTGATCCATGTTGAACATCGCGGCCAAGGAAAGAGCGGAACCTTTTTTCAGACCGCTTGCATTTTCGGCACCAAATACCGTCGAAGCAGCGATCGAGACACCACCCATATCCGGACTCATATATACCAGCGAATTACCCAAGCGAACATCGTGACCGGCGCCCATCCCGTTACTGTCACGGTTGTCGGCAACGGTATTGGCAAACACGTCCAGCTTGCGCGTGGCTATCTTGTACGGCGTGTCGTGACGGCCCGCCAAAATCGTACCCATGCTGTCGCTTTTCAGACCAAGGAAAGTGTTGCGAGTGCCCAACATGGTGCCAGTAGCGCCGTCGTCAGCGTCAATCAAGCTTTCGATTTGCCAAATGGCTGACAGGCCGCCGCCCAAGTCTTCCGCACCCTTAAAGCCCAAGCGCGATCTATTACTGTTCAGTTGGTTGCTTTTGGTGCTGGGGCTGCCGCCACTTCTTACATGGTCAACCGACAGATGCATCTGTCCGTACACTGTAGCTTCCTCAGCCATAGCAACCGGCGCTACAAACGCACCCGCTACAGCTAACGCAATCAGACTTTTTTTCATGTTCATGTATCTATCTCCTAAAATATTATTTATGGTTTTCCCGGGAAAACCTCTCAAATAATTGTTCACTTGAGAAGTCAGGCCGCATTCTGTCAGCTGCGCTATTGGCAAAGCAAGGCGCTGTTGTATTTTTGCAACACATGGCCAAACAAAGACTGAAGCGGTACTGGCGATAAATCATTTACCAACCAAGCAGTTTTTACTGCACAATTCAGTTTCATTTAAATGGGAATCTTAATGTTGAATCTAGATAAGCTGATCATTGAATTTGACCGGGGCCTACGCACCTTGTTTGGCCAGGCTCATAGCAGCCGTGCACATCCGGATGCCGGCTTGCCGGAAGCGGTGCTGGACGAAAGCGAGAAAAAACGGGCGGCGGCACTGATGCGGGTAAACCATAGCGGCGAGATTTGTGCGCAGGCTTTATATCAAGGCCAATCTTTAACCGCACGCGACCCTGTCGTACAGAGGCAATTACATCAAGCGGCACTGGAAGAAACCGAACATCTAGCCTGGACAGCGCGCCGCGTGGCCGACTTGGGCGGTCATTTGAGCCTGCTGAATCCGCTGTGGTATGGCAGCTCCTTTGCTGTCGGCGCGGTGGCCGGGCTGCTGGGCGACAAATGGAATTTGGGATTTTTAGCTGAGACCGAGCGTCAAGTGGGCGCCCACTTGCAAAGCCATCTCGGTAAATTGCCGCCGCAGGACCAGAAAAGCCGGACAGTGGTGAGCCAGATGTACCTGGATGAGACCCGGCATGGCGACATGGCGGCGCAACTGGGTGGGGAGGAGTTGCCGTTGCCGGTGAAACGGGCGATGCAGGCTGCATCTAAGGTTATGACGCGCACGGCGTATTGGGTTTAGCTCAGACAATCTCAATAAACCATTAGTGAATTCGCTTACTTAATCTTGGAGTTCGCCAGCGCTTTCACCCCCTCCCTAGCCCTCCCCCTAATGGGGGAGGGAACCGGCCTCCTTCCCCCTTTTAGGGGGAAGGTTGGGATGGGGGTGTATAAATATGCGCAGAAGAATCAGCCCGGGGACAACCACAAGAGCGCGCTCTCTACGTAGCGCCATGACCGACGCCGAGCGTATGCTCTGGCGGGCGTTACGAGGCAAACAACTTAATGGCCATCGTTTCCGCCGCCAGCATCCCATCGGAAAATATATCGCAGACTTCGCGTGTATTGAACAAAAATATGTAATCGAGCTTGATGGGGGTCAGCATCAGGAGCAACTCATTTATGATCAGCAACGAAACGCTTTCTTGCAGGCACAAGGCTGGCAAGTGCTGCGCTTCTGGAATAATGATGTGTTGGGAAATTTAGGGGAAGTATTAATGGTGATATCGGAGAAATTAACTGCTGCACCCCCAACGGACCCACCCCCATCCTAACCTTCCCCCTGCAGGGGGAAGGGACAAAGACTGAGGGCATACCCGCTATTCCTGCACCACCTCAAAATCGTGCGTAATGTCCGCCATCTTGCCCAGCATGATGGAAGCTGAACAGTATTTTTCGGCAGACAGCTTGATGGCGCGTTCAACCTGCTCCGGCTTCAGATCTTTGCCGGTGACAATAAAATGGAAGTGGATTTTGGTGAACACCTTGGGGTCTTCGGTGGCGCGTTCGGCCTGAATCTCCACCACACAATCGGTTACTTGCTGGCGGCTTTTTTTGAGGATGTGGATCACATCATAGGTGGTACAGCCGCCTGTGCCCAGCAACACCAGTTCCATCGGGCGCGGCCCCAGATTGCGCCCGCCACCGTCCGGCGGGCCGTCCATCACTACGGCATGGTTGCTTTCTGTTTCCCCTAAAAATGTCACCTGCTCTACCCATTTAATGCGTGCTTTCATTGAGTTTTACCTTAAAGTCAAATGGCCACAGATTTTACCTGATACAGGGTTGCCCGTTCGCGTCTAGCATTTCCCTGAATTCATGGGGCTTAAATGGTTTGACAGCGCATTGCTATCTGGCATAGAATTCGCGCCCTTCGAGATTTACTCACTAATATTGTTTTAGGATTGCCATGAAAACATTTTCTG
>JANNQM010000123.1:0-12912 GCA_031400735.1 Gallionellaceae bacterium | reverse complement strand
CCCTGCCCAAACATCTCGATGAGAAAGTAGCGATACTGCAATTGAAGAAACTCAATGCGCAACTCAGCACGCTGACCGACCAACAGGCCGCCTATATCGGTGTGCCCAAGGAAGGCCCATATAAAGCTGACCATTATCGCTACTAATTTATGTTATCAACAATTGCTCGCGCCAAGCCGCAAAGAACGCAAAGGAAGGCAGCATTGAAGGGTACTTATCGAGGAAAAACTTTTCTGTTTTCTTTGCGCCTTGGCGCCTTGGCGCGAGACTTGTTTTTTGATTTGAATTTTTCCGGGACGTTACATTAAGAGCTAATTACTATCATGCGACTAATTCTGATCTGGATGTGCAATGCACTGGCGCTGCTGGCGGTGGCTTATTTGTTGCCCGGCATACACGTGGAAGGTTTCGAGTACGCGCTGGTTGCTGCGCTCGTGCTTGGCCTCATCAATGCATTGATTCGCCCTGTGCTGATCCTGCTCACGCTGCCGATCACGATCGTGACGCTGGGCCTGTTCATACTGGTCATCAATGGCCTGCTGTTCTGGTTTGCCGGTTCGGTATTGCGCGGTTTTGAAGTCAGCGGATTCTGGGTTGGCGTGATGGGCGCATTGCTATACAGCATTATTTCTTCCGTACTTTCCTTGCTGATTCCCAGGCAAACCATGCGGCAGCCCGGGAACAGGCCCGGATCGGGTTCCGGTTCCGGGAAAGGGCCGGTTACGATTGATCATGACCAACTCTAAATTATTCAGTTTCGAATTTTTCCCGCCGCAGACACCAGAGGGCAGTGAAAAACTCACCGCCACGCGCAAGCAACTGGCCATGCTCAAACCGGAATTTTTCTCGGTCACTTTCGGCGCAGGCGGTTCTACCCAGGAGCGCACCCTGGAAACCATCCGCCAGATCAAAGGTGAGGGGTACCATGCTGCGCCTCACCTGTCGTGTGTCGGCTCCACGCGCGAGAACATCCGCTCGCTGCTATTCACGTACAAGGACATGGGCATCAAGCGCATCGTCGCTTTGCGCGGCGACTTGCCATCCGGCATGGCCACCACCGGCGAATTCCAGTATGCCAATGAGCTGGTGTCGTTCATCCGCGTCCAGACCGGTGAGCATTTCCATATCGAAGTGGCGGCCTACCCGGAATTTCACCCGCAAGCCAAATCGCCGCGCGACGATCTGCTCAACTTCAAACGCAAGGTCATGGCCGGGGCCAATTCCGCCATTACCCAATATTTTTACAACGCCGACAGTTACTTCCGCTTCGTTGAAGAATGCCGCAAGATGGGCGTCACCGTTCCCATCGTGCCGGGCATCATGCCCATTGTGAAATTTTCGCAACTGGCCCGCTTCTCCGATGCCTGCGGTGCGGAAATTCCACGCTGGATGCGCAAGACACTGGAAAGCTATGGCGATGACAATGTGTCGGTGCAGGCCTTCGGTCTGGATGTGGTGACACAATTATGCGAACGCCTGCTGGCAGGCGGCGCGCCCGGCCTGCATTTCTATACGCTCAACCAGTCTGGCCCTGCGCTGGAAATATGCAAACGCTTAGGACTGCAATGAACATGTTGCACGAAGCGCCTATTCCTTCCCCATTCCAAGGGGAAGGTCAGGATGGGGGTGAAATAGTGTTTCATGCTTTCTACCCCCACCCTTGCCCTCCCCCTGCAAGTGGGAGGGAATTTATTTTTGGATTGAATTGCTGATGAAAGCCCTCGAACTCCTCCTACCCGCAGGCACCCTGGAAAAAATGCGCACCGCCTACGCCTTTGGCGCTGATGCCGTGTATGCCGGCCAACCGCGTTATTCGCTACGTGCGCGCAACAACGAATTCAAACTGGAACAACTGCAAACCGGCATTCGCGAAGCGCATCAGCTCGGCAAGAAATTTTTTGTCGCCAGCAACCTGATGCCGCACAACGCCAAGGTGAAGACCTATATGGCCGACATGGCCCCGGTCATCGCCATGCAGCCGGACGCCCTGATCATGGCCGATCCCGGCCTGATTGCGATGGTGCGCGAGCGCTGGCCGGAGGTACCGGTTCACCTGTCAGTGCAGGCCAACACCGTCAACTACGCCGCAGTGAAATTCTGGAAATCGCTCGGCCTTACCCGCGTGATTTTGTCACGCGAACTGTCGCTGGACGAAATCGAAGAAATCCGCCAGCAATGTCCGGACATGGAGCTGGAAGTGTTCGTCCATGGCGCGCTGTGCATCGCCTATTCCGGGCGCTGCCTGCTGTCTGGTTATTTCAATCACCGCGACGCTAACCAGGGCACTTGCACCAACTCCTGCCGCTGGGATTACAAAGTGGATAGCGCGATTGAAGACGGTACCGGTGACATTCAAAAGATTGATTTTGATTTTGATAAAGCGTTGGGCCAATCTGCATTATCCGATTGCGGCTCACAACCGCGCCATCCGCTAGCGGACAAGGTATATGTCATCTCGCGCCAGGATCATCCGGGCGAACTGATGCCGGTGCTGGAAGATGAGCACGGCACTTACATCATGAACTCCAAAGACCTGCGCGCTGTGGAGCACGTCGAGCGGCTGGCAAAGATCGGCATTGATTCGCTCAAAGTCGAAGGCCGCACCAAATCAATTTATTATGTGGCACGCACCGCGCAAGTGTATCGGCAAGCAATTGATGATGCAGTTGCCGGCAGACCATTCAATTTGAGTCTGCTAGGCGCGTTGGACGCCTTGGCCAATCGCGGCTACACCGACGGCTTCTACGAACGCCACCACACCCACGAACAGCAAAACTATATGCGCGGCCACTCCGAAAGCACCCGTCAGCAATATGTCGGCGACATCGTAAGTTGCGCCAACGGCATGGCCGAGATCGACGTGAAGAATAAATTCCAGGTCGGCGACAAACTGGAAATCATTCATCCTTCCGGCAATCACATTGTTGTGTTGAATGAGATGCGCAGCCTCGAAGGTGAAACGCTTACTATTGCGCCCGGCAGCGGGCATCGGGTGCAGATACCGTTGCAG
The DNA here is from genome assembly GCA_031400735.1 of Gallionellaceae bacterium. Taxonomy (GTDB): domain Bacteria; phylum Pseudomonadota; class Gammaproteobacteria; order Burkholderiales; family Gallionellaceae; genus Nitrotoga. Next base: position 9,902 of record JANNQM010000123.1, on the reverse strand, counting down.
GGCGAGCTGGCCAAGGGCATGGTGGCGAGGTTTTTAGCTTAGGTCTCTCGAATGTCGTCCGCAAATAGACGTGATAGAATGCACACGTCGTAGCACACAGTCACACAGCAACCGGGGAAATAATGGGAAAGCCGATCAGCGAAAAACACGCCATAGATGTAGCGTCTTTTATCGTCGTTTTTGAGCGACCTTTTGAGGCAAACATCATTGACTCATTGCCAGGATTGCACGAACGGCTTAAAGTAGACTATCCCACTTTCAACTTAACGAAAACGATGGAAGTCAATTTTACTGGCAGTGAGGTTAGTCAGAAAATGGACGTTACATCAGGTGGTGTGCTGCAAAAATTGCAGGATGATGGCCGTCCAATTTGGACTTTGCGCGTGGAAAGTAATGCAATAGTTGTATCGTGTGCCAAATATGAAAGATGGGGAGATATTTCTTCAAAGGCGCTTGATCACATCAAGGCCGCAATTGCTTTCGTGAATAACGACAGCAATGCTGTGACTAGCTTGATTCACCAGATCGTTGACCGATTTGTGACTGCAAACAAGGATGAATACGACATCAGCCAGGTATTCAACACTCAGTCACCTTATCTCACCGGACAAGCATTAAAGGCTGGTAAGTTTTGGCATGTATTTCAAGGCTGGTTTGATGACAAAAAAGAATTTGGCGGGAAGTTACTAAATGTGCTGAATTTAAGCACGGCAGAAAACCCAGCGAATATCACTATCACGACCTCTATTGATCATACGGTTCACCTACGATTTGAACTACCGAAAGCACTCGAAGAGCTAGACGATAAATTCATTCGCAAGGCCTTTGATGAATTGCATGAAACCAATAAATACATAATCAGGCACTTGCTAAACAACGACCAACTCCAAACTATTGGACTCAAATGAATACTTTTGTCGGTACAACTGATGCAATGTTCCGCACTTTCCCGCAGCAATCAATTTTTGGGCTTCGGGCAGTATCTGTGCCAACCACACTTCAACAACCCATTGCCAATAAGCAACCCAATGTTTCGACTGTAGTTGGATTAACTCTGGCATCAATGCTTGGTGGTGTTGGATTTGCATCGCACGCGCTGCCCCCTACTTTTGCTGACATAGCAAGAATCATCACGCCTTCTCGCATCGTCGAACGAAAGGACTCTGCGCTCTTTGGTTATACGATTCGCCAGTCGCAGGATTCCGTTGTAAACGAATATTTACTCCAGCACATAGCCTCCCGTGATTTCCTGCGCCAGGTTGCCGTCATCATCGATGGCATCTATGGTTCAAAAGTCATCCGTGATATCCATGTTGTTGAGGATGTAGACACAGGCAATCCCATCATGGAACTAACTATTTCGTCAGGGCTGCCATTAAATGACGAATTTGATCTAAAGGATAAATTGTTGTTCCAAAGGATAGAGGCATCTGGACTTGCATGGGGATTGCGTGATGTCGTCGTCTCCCAAGGTTAATCCGTTTAATCCGGCTGAGTGGTATTCCCTAGCAAGGTGGCTCTTCGACACAAAGCCAGTCCTTTCCTCTCAATGTTTACGCCGAACAATTATTGGCCGTGCTTATTACGCTGCGTTGATTTGCGCCAGAGATGCAACGGGAGGCAACACTATTGGTCAGGGTGGCCACGAAAATGTTGTGAAGGCTTTAAGAGGCAGCAATAGTACGGCAGCAGGAAAACTTGACTCTCTTCGACTTAAGCGACAATCGGCAGATTACTTCCCAGATAAAGATGTCACAGTGAGAGACGTTGAGATAAGCCTAATGGATTCGCGCACCGTGTTAAATGCGTTGGGTAATCTGCCTCCAGATGTTCCACCTCACAACCAGCCTTATCCTCACGACTATCTAGATAGTAGCAAGTTTCTATCGAATAAGAAGGAATGATTCTCTCCACCCTCACCAATGCTGACCGCTACGCCGCGTTACATCCCCTGTTCCAGAGCGCGTTCGACTACATCCGCAATACCAACCTGCTGGCACTCGCGCCGGGATGTTATCCCATCCTCGATGAACAACTGTTCGTCATAGTGGAAAATGTTGCTGGGCGTAGCCGTGCCGAGGCAAAGCTGGAATGCCACCGCAAGTACATTGATATTCAACTGGTGCTGGAAGGTGTGGACGTGATGGGTTGGAAGTCACTGGCAGATTGCCACAACCCGGTGAGTGATTACAGCGCGGAGAAAGACATTCAGTTCTTCCACGATGCACCGGCCTCGTGGATTGCCACACCACCCGGTGCTTTCTGCATCTTCTTTCCAGAGGATGCGCATGCGCCACTGGTTGAGACTGGAAACATCCGCAAGGTGATATTCAAGATCGCGGTAAACGCGGCGGCCTGATTTCATTCCTTCCCCCTCTCCCCAACCCTCTGGATGAAACAACTAGCCATTCGACTAGGCTGCCAAAAACCTCAGCCAAGTCGCTGGTTATCCCGCAAGGGGAGAGGGAGTTTAGAGGCTATACATCAAACGCCACATCTCCCTCGTCCACCACATCACCCACCTTGATACCCTTGAAGTCAAACAGATTGCCATCGAGCAGGTGTGAAGGTTTGACGTTCTGCATGGCGGTGAAAATGGTCTGGCTGCGGCCCGGATACTGACGTTCCCAAGCAGTCAGCATTTCCTTTATGTTCTGCCGTTGCAGGTTTTCCTGCGCGCCACACAGGTTGCACGGGATGATGGGGAATTCCATGCCGCGCGCAAAGCGGGCGATGTCTTTCTCGGCGCAATAAGCCAGCGGACGGATCACGACATGGTCGCCTTTGTCGGTGACCAGTTTGGGTGGCATGGCCTTCAGTTTGCCGCCAAAAAACATATTCAGAAATAACGTTTCGATCATGTCGTCGCGATGGTGACCCAGCGCGATTTTGTTGGCGCCCAACTCGCCTGCCACACGATAAATGATGCCGCGTCGCAGGCGCGAGCAGAGCGAGCAGGTGGTTTTGCCCTCGGGGATTTTTTCCTTGACGATGGAATAGGTGTCCTGCGTTTCGATGCGATATTCCACGCCTATGGATTTGAAATAATCCGGCAGCACGTGATCGGGAAAGCCCGGCTGCTTCTGGTCCAGATTCATCGCGATCAGCCGGAAATCAATGGGTGCACGCTTTTGCAGGGTGCGCAAAATTTCCAGCAAGGTGTAGGAATCCTTGCCGCCTGACATGCACACCATGACCGTGTCGCCTTCCTCGATCATGTTGTAGTCGCCAATGGCACGGCCAACATGCTGTTCCAGACGCCCGCGCAAGCGGTTGAAGTTGGTGGAGAAGTGCTCGAACTGTATGGGTTGGGTTATGTCGTTCATAAAATCCTAGGTAAATATTCTCTCCTTTTAAATGAAGAGCGTAGAAACGGTTTTCACCTTCCCCTTGTGTCAATTCCACATCCAGTTTGCTGGATAGTGGATTGCCTGCCTTTGGTGCAAGGGGAAGGATGGGATGGGGATGGGGCAAGTCGTTCAAGTTCTAGCCAGATGCTTGCGATGACTGAGTCCATTTCATTTAGCACCTGATTGTTCCAAAATCGCATGACATGAAAACCTGCATCTTCCAACACCTGATCACGAACCAAATCCTGGGCAGATTCATTGTGCTGTCCCCCATCAATTTCTATTACAAGCTTCGCCTCTAGACATACGAAATCAAGAATGAAATTCCCAAAGGGATGCTGGCGTCTGAATTTAAAATTCTTGATTTGGCACCCACACAATCGCCTCCATATAGCCTGTTCGGCATTTGTCATGTTGCGGCGGTGGGTTCTTTGTAGCCGATTTTGTAATATGAAAGTGTTGGTTTGACCTTTCACTATTTACCCCCATCCCCACCCTAACCCTCCCCTTGAAGGGGAGGGAAAGAATGAAATTCACTTCCCCATTAAATATTTATACTACGCCCGCCATCCACAGAGATTATCTGCCCGGTAATGTATGGCGCATCGTTCAATAAAAATTGCACCGTTCGGGCAATGTCCTCCGGCTCGCCTTGGCGCTTGAGCAGGGTGTGTGCGATCACTTTGCGTCGCCGTTCTTCATCATCCCACTCCGCACTTTCCGGCCAAACGATTACCCCGGGGGAAACAGCATTGACCCGCACCTGCGGTGCCAGTTCCTGCGCCAGTGCGCGCGTGAGTGCGGCCAGCCCGCCTTTTGCTATGCTGTACAGCAGATGTCCGTGCATCGGGCGTTCTGCATGAATATCCACAATGTTGACGATGGCGCCATGATTGCGGCGCAATTCTGGCGCCGCCGCCTGTGCCAGCAACAGCGGTGCTTTCAGGTTGGTGCCGATCAAATCATGCCAGTGCTGCTCGTTAATTTCGTCCAGTGGTGTAGCAAAGAAGCTGGAAGCATTATTGACCAGTGCGTCCAGCCGCCCAAAATGGCTGATCGTCTTCTGCACCAGATGGGACAGGGCATGCGGGTCGAGCAGGTCGGCCTTAAAGCTCTTCACAGAGCCGTGTCGCACGGCTTGCAACTCGGACTGCAAGGCATGCGCTTCCTGTTCAGACGACCGGTAATGCAGCGCAATGTTCGCACCTGCTGCGTGTAGTTTGCGGCAAATTGCTTCGCCCACGCGTTTTGCACCACCCGTCACCAATATGACTTTGCCTTGCACCTTACTCTCCATTAGACTGACGCCTTGCAATTTACCACAGGGCACCTCTAAAAATCCAAACTCCGTCACGATACTGCGTTGCTCAAGAAATTTTAACGCTTACATATAAAACATATGCGGCGCGCTAAAATTTCTTTCGCGCCTTGTCTCGCTTAGGATTTTGAATTTTTAGAGGTGCCCTATAGAGCGCCACAATAGATTTATTTTCCTGGGCGAGATTATTTCTTCAGCAAGACTTTATCGCAAACGGTTTTAAATTTATTGGGCTGACACTATGTCAGGAGCTGCCATGTCTACTCTGCCGTTGCCTTCCCCAGAAGCCCAAGCGCACAGTGAGCAACTGTGCCAACTTATCCATCACGACATTGCGCTGCAAGGGGGGTGGATACCCTTTTCACGCTTTATGGAGCTGGCACTGTATGCGCCGGGGCTGGGCTATTACAGTGCGGGCTCACGTAAGTTAGGAACAGCCGGAGATTTTGTCACCGCACCGGAGATTTCTCCGTTGTTCGGTCGCACCTTGGCGCGCCAAATAATCGAAATCATGGCGCAAAGCGCGCCACACATACTTGAGCTGGGTGCGGGCAGCGGCAAGCTTGCCGTCGATGTGTTGAGTGAACTGGAGCGGCAGAATAATTTGCCCGAGCGCTATGACATCCTGGAAGTCAGCGCTGATCTGCGTGCCCGGCAACAAGCGCTGTTGCATGAGCGCCTGCCACACTTGGCTAGCCGCGTGCATTGGCTGAATACCCCGCCTGACAGCATTTCCGGTGTGCTTATTGCCAACGAAGTGCTGGATGCGTTACCGGTGCATCTGGTGCGCTGGACCGATGCACGCATTATTGAGCGCGGCGTGGCGAGTGACGGGACTCAATTTGTGTGGCGGGAGCGATTGCCGCAAATTCCGGCGCTGCACCATCTGGCGCAACAGATCAGCGTGCCGGACGATACGCTCAGTGAAATCTCGCTCGCCGCACGTGGCCTGGTCAGCAGTCTTAGCAACCGCCTGCAGCAAGGCGTGCTGTTGTTCATAGACTACGGCTTTGGCGCGCGCGAGTACTACCATCCGCAACGCAGCAGCGGCACCCTGATGTGCCACTATCGTCACCATGCGCACGATGACCCCTTCTTCCGGCCCGGCTTGCAGGACATCACCTCGCATGTAGATTTTACAGCGGTAGCGGAAGCGGCCATAGACGCAGAATTGCATCTCTATGGCTACACCACGCATGCGCATTTTCTGATCAATTGCGGCATCACCGATTTACTGGCGGAAACCGATCCGGAAAGTGTGATCGACTATCTGCCTCTTTCCGCGCAGCTGCAAAAACTAACCAGTCCGGCAGAAATGGGAGAGTTGTTCAAGGTCATTGCTTTGGGCAAGGGTATGGCCTTACCTCTGTGCGGATTTGTGTCAGGGGATAAATCGCGTTTTTTATAAGAACTGCGAATTTGTAAGGGATGGTGAAAGGCAGCTGTGCTAGAGAGCGGAGGCATTTGGGAGCTAAAAATCAAGGCTGAACAGCTTAAAATAATTCCACATCTCCACTGGTCAGGACGTTGGCCATTTTGCCTTCCTCAAGTAATTTTTCATACGCGCATACCTGGTTGCGGCCGTGATCCTTGGCGTAATACAAGGCTTTATCTGCCTGCTCAACAACAGTAGTCGGCAGGTCCTGTTTGTTGATTTCAACAACGCCGATGCTGACCGTGACCTTGCCTACTTGAGGGACATTGAAGGCCTCAACCTTTGCCCTGAATCGCTCCAGGATGGACAAGCCCGTCGTCAGATCAACATCTTTCAGAAAAACGACAAATTCTTCCCCGCCGTAACGATAGAGTTGATCATCCGTACGAAACGTCTGGGTCATAAGACGAGCAAATAGTAACAATACTTCATCACCGTGCAGATGGCCGAATTTGTCATTCACTTTTTTGAAGTGATCAATATCCAGCATGGCCAGGCAATGTTTTGCCGTTCTGCCAGGATCGTCAGCAGCGCGCGCCTGATTGTTACGCTGTGATGCCAGAACAGTCATCATTTTTTCAGCAAAGGTTTTTCTGTTTAATAGTCCAGTGAGTGCATCGTGTTCATTGGCATCAATCAGTTGTAAATAGTTGTGATAAATGCGCAAAAAACTTGTAGCCATGTCCTGGTCTTTTTGCATTAACGAGGCACACTTGACAATTAAAAAACCGATTAATCCCTGCGCGGTTGTAACAGGGTGAATGACCTTGATGCCGGTTTTATCTTCACTCCCCGCTTCATCTTTCCACGTGGATACCACCTGCTGTTTGGTGGTAAAACATTGCTTCAAATCCGGATCTTCTTCAACAGTACGAATGGCAGGGGAACGCTTCTGTTTAACGGGTTCGTTGCTTTGATCGGGCGACACAACCGCCACCAGAAGCTTTAGCGCAGGATTCCCGGTAGCTGAGGATATGGTATACAAAGAAATTTCATGTGCTGAAATGAACTCCTGCAATGTCTTGACCAAACATAGTTGCAGGGCGTGCTGTTCGCGTTGCGAAGTGAGCTCTACAATGTGTTCCAGCAGATGGGGGGAGTTGGCCGAAGTCATGTCGATGCCTAAATATATTTAAAAAGCTTTAGATATGTGAAGAATACCTGATTTGAGGTTTTGCATCCAAACCTTTTTTAGGGCCGGTTATTTTGCTTATTTGCATGAAAATTTACCGTCTGAAGTAGGTAAGCTTAGTTATCCTGCGCTGTTGGCCAACAATGCTTCCACTGCAGTGATATCCGCATGGGTTTCTGGCTTGCGGCTGCCGCCATGTCTGGCGTTCTCTGGTAACACGGCAATATGGATCGGCACGCCGCTTGCGGATTGCATGGAAAAACTGGGCACAGTTTGTTCCTTGCCCCTCAGATGCGCATGCCACTCGCCGCCCTCGAACGGCAGATTGTGCTTGAGCAAAAACATCATCACGGCTTTTTCGTCGTCGGAATAAACCAAAAGGTTAATGTCGGATTGTTCGCCCGCCATGCCATTTAGCACGGAGCCGGTAAGATAGGGGCGGAAAGGTTCCAGCAATCGCATCGCGCTGAGCGCCTCCTGCCGAAGTTGACGGAGAATGCCAGGGTGACTGTTGCTCTGAAATAGCATACGAAAACTTCGTAGCGCTGCTTCGACCTCTTCATTGCTAGGCAGGTGTTGCGTGTCTGCCGCACCCATTTGCTTGGCCGCCTTGCGTTTAGCAAAGGCGTAATCGGTAATGCCGCCCTCGGCCATCAGACGTGCGGCATGATGCGCAAGCTGCTCACGCATTAGGTCACGCCGATGCAAGCGGTCTTTGTTCATTTAATATCAGAATATTTGATCAATGATGGTTTCAATGAGCGATTTTTCCATTTTCGGCGGCAAATTCTCCTGGTAAAAATATTCCACTATCTTGCCCTGCTCATCCCGTTGGCCATCATTGTTAATGCGCTCCGCCACCATGTTTTCCGGCATGGTATAGATAGCCTCCGGCACACCTTTGAGTTTTTCCGCCATGTAGTCCATCCAGATGGGTAATGCTGCTCCGCCCCCGGTTTCCTTCTCGCCCAGGCTGTGCGGAGTATCGAAGCCAAGCCAGGCAACGCCTACCACGGTGGGCTGGAAACCGCAGAACCAGGCATCCATAGATTCGCTGGTAGTGCCGGTCTTGCCCGCTAAATCCTGGCGGCCAAGCTGCATGGCGCGGATGGCAGTGCCATGACGCACTACGTCCTGCATCATATTGACCATGGTGTAGGCATTGCGCACGTCTAAAACCTGTTCGGCAGTTTCGCCAGCGATAGTTGGCGAGGCCTTGTCCAGCACGTTGCCATTGGCATCCTCAATGCGCTGGATGAAGTAAGGGGTAACGCGAAAGCCGCCATTGGCAAAAACGGAATAGCCCGCCAGCATTTGCATCGTCGTGACCGAACCGGCGCCCAGTGCCATGGTAAGGTAAGGCGGATGCTTGGCGGCTTCGAAGCCAAACTTGGTAATGTAGTCTTGCGCATACTGGGGCGTAATGGCTTGCAGGATACGAATAGAAGCCAGGTTCTTGGACCTGACCAGTGCCTGCCTCATCCGTATCGGGCCGTCAAATGTGCCATCGTAATTTTTCGGTTGCCAGACTTGGTTGCTAGTCTCTTCCGTATCTACCATCAGCGGCGCGTCCGTCAGCGGAGCATCGTTAATGACGGAGGCAGGGGTAAACCCCTTTTCCAGAGCGGCGGAATAAATAAACGGCTTGAAACTCGAACCGGGTTGGCGCCAAGCCTGACTAACATGGTTGAACTGGTTGAGATTAAAGTCAAAGCCGCCAACTAGCGCATAGACTGCGCCATCGCGCGGGCTGGCAGAAACAAAAGCGGCTTCTACCTGCGGTAGTTGGACGATTTGCCACAGCTCTTTTTCATTTTTTTGCACGCGGATTAGCGAACCGACACGAATGTGCCGATTAAGCGCAACATTGTCACTCGGCTTGATCTGGGAGAATTTCAATCCATCGCCGCTAATCTCGACCATCTGGCCGCCCTTGGCGTAAGCGCGGACTAAGTTAGGATTGATCTCCAGCACCACAGCGGGAATCAGATCATCACTTTCGGCCACCTCTTGCAACGCGTCTTCCAGATTTTCCTCGCCGCTCACTTTGCGCAAGTCGATATAACCTTCCGGGCCGCGGTAACCATGGCGCTGGTCATAATCCAGCACCCCTTTGCGCAGCGCCGTATAGGCTGCCGCCTGGTCTCGCATGCGAATGGTGGTATAGACCTTGATTCCTTGCGTATAAGTGTCATCGTGGTAGCGTTCATACACCGCCTGCCTGACCATCTCCGCCAGGTAATCAGCTTTAACCGAAAAATCCTGATAACCCCCGCGCTTTGAATTTAAGGGTTCCAGTTGTGCCGCTTCATGTTGCTGCGCGTCGATAAAGCCCAGTTCGTGCATGCGCCGCAGCACATAGCTTTGGCGCAATTGCGCGCGTTTTGGATTAACCACCGGATTATAGGCAGAAGGCGCTTTGGGCAAGCCAGCCAACATAGCGATTTCGGCTATGCTGAGCTGATCAAGGTTCTTGCCAAAATAAGTTTGCGAGGCAGCTGCAAAGCCGTAGGCGCGCTGCCCCAAATAGATATGATTGATGTAGAGCTGGAGAATTTCGTCCTTACTCATATTATGTTCAATCTTGAAGGCAAGCAGCACCTCATTAAATTTTCTCGAAAATATCTTTTCCTTAGACAGGAAAAAGTTGCGAGCCACCTGCATGGT
>JANNQM010000122.1:0-6342 GCA_031400735.1 Gallionellaceae bacterium | reverse complement strand
CTGCTTTGCAACCCACGTCGAAGCCAGGTCGCCCCCGGTTCGGCTGCTACAAAACACGATTGATTGTAGCAGGTTTCAGAGGGCGAGGAAGTCCAGGAGTTCCATCGGGACGGCTATGCTGCCGTGCGCGTTCCAGCTGTTCAGGTTGGCATCGGGGCTGATGTAGCCGAAGCCGGCGATGATGCCGGGCATCGCGGCGGCATTGGCGGCTTGCATATCGCGTTCGTCATCGCCAAGGTACAGGCACTGTGCCGGTGAAATGCCGAGAATTTGGCCGGCTTTCAGCAATGGATCGGGATGGGGTTTGGCGCGCGCGCAGGCGTCGCCGCTGACGATGCAGCCTGCGCGCTCAGCATAACCCAGCGCCTGCATCAGCGGCATGGTGTAACGGTGCGGCTTGTTGGTGACGATGCCCCATTGGATTTGGCGCTGCTCCAGTTCGTCAACCAGTTCAGCCACGCCGTCAAATAATTTGGTATGCACGCAAATATTGTGTTCGTAATAGTCGAGGAAAATATCACGCAACGCATCGTAGTCTGGCGCGTCGGGTTCGATATTAAAACCGGCTTTAAGCAGTGCGCGCGCACCGTTAGAGGCGTGCAGGCGCAATATAGCCAACGGAAGCGGTGGGAGGTTACGAGTGGCGCGGGTATGGTTAAGTGCAGCGGCCAGGTCAGGCGCGGTGTCAGCGAAGGTGCCGTCGAGGTCGAACAAAACGGCTTTAATGCTATCCGTTCGTCCTGAGTCGGTCGAAGGCTGAACGTTCATGCCGATAAACTTTTCTCAAGACAGGCTTCGACAAGCTCAGCACGAACGGTATTTTTCAACTCCCAGTTAATCACGACCACAGGCGATCATGTAATTCACATCCGTGTCCTTGCCCAACGAATACACTTTGCTGATCGGGTTATAGGTCATGCCAATCAGGTCGGCTACGTTCAAACCCGCATCGCGGCAAAACTGCGCCAGTTCCGATGGCTTGATGAATTTGGCGTAGTCATGCGTGCCGCGCGGCAGCAGCTTGAGCAGATATTCGGCGCCTATTACCGCAAGCAGATAAGATTTTGGATTGCGGTTGAGTGTGGAAAAAAACACATGGCCACCGGGTTTGGTCAGATGCGCGCAGGCGCGCACGACGCTGGCGGGGTCGGGAACGTGTTCCAGCATTTCGAGGCAGGTCACGACGTCATAATGTGCGGGCTGTTCGGCGGCCAAATCTTCAACCGCGATTTTGCGGTAATTCACTTGCTGGCCGCTTTCCAGCAGATGCAGTTTGGCCACTTGCAGCGCCTTGTCGCCCAAGTCTATGCCAGTCACCAGGGCACCGAGCGCGGCCATGCTTTCGGTCAGGATGCCGCCGCCGCAACCAACATCCAGCACGGTTTTTCCGGTCAGTGGGGCGACGCTGTTGATGTAATTCAGGCGCAGCGGGTTGATGTCATGCAGCGGCTTGAATTCGCTGTTGCGGTCCCACCAGCGGTGCGCCAGCTGGCTGAATTTTTCCAGCTCCAGCGGGTCGACATTGGTGTCATTCAGCATCTGTTTTTCTCCAGCCCGAAATGTCCAGCGCACAGCCAAAAATCGGCGCTTCCTGGGTGAAATGTACCAGCGCATAAGCTGCCGTAGGCTGCATGTGGATGCACACCATTTTGATATTGATGGTCAACATCGCACGCGCCAGTTTGTTCAGCCAGGCGTAGTACACCGGGTCGATGATGACTTGTTCGGCCAGGTCGTAATACAGGCGCGTGGCTTTGGCGTGTTGCAGGCGTGCCACCATGCTGCGGATCAGGTTGCCATGGTCGTGGATGTTCAGGCCGCGTGATGGCTCCAGCAGAAAATCATCGCTGCCGATCTGAGTCAGATGCAAGCCCGGAATGGACATCAGGCAGACTTGCTGCTTACCAGGATGCCCATGCGGCCAAATGCTTCTTTCAGCCCATCCGACAGGCTGGCACGGGTGGTGACATCACTCAGGTCGATATTCAGACTCACCAGTGCGCGCGCAATTTCCGGCTGGATGCCGGTGATGATCGCATCGGCACCCATCAGTTGCACGGCGCGCACAATCTGGATCAGGTGTTGCGAAACCATGGAGTCGATATTTTTTACGCCGGTCAGGTCCATCACGACGGCACTGGCATGCTCCTTGGCAATGCGGTTGAGCAATGCTTCCATCACCAGCATCGTGCGGCTGGAATCCAGCGTGCCGATTATCGGCAGCGTCAGCACGCCATCCCAAATTTCCGAGATCGGTGTGGAAGTCTCGCGCAATTCGGCTTCCTGGGCATGCAACGCGCGCTCTTTTTCCTCAAGATAGGAGTGAAAAATGGCCATGATCAGCTCATTGAACACGCCGGTGAAATACAGCAACACCGAGCGCGACTGGCTGAAGGCTACGCCGCTGTCTTTTTCCAGCGCGTCCGATAAAGTGTGTTGCAGCAGCTGGGTATAGCGCACGACATCTTCAACATTGCCGCCGCGCATCAGAATTTTTTTGGACAGGCCGGAAAAGAACATTTCCAGCGCGTGGAATTCAGGCGAACCCTTGTTGGAAGGATCTTTGGTCCCCAGCAGCGCAGTAATCAGGATCAGGAACTCATGAGTAAAGTCAGCCACGTCATCCGGATCCAGCAGCCGGTTGTTGCCGCAAAAATACTTGCGCCCCGGCTCTTCCAGCGCGGCAGAGATATTGCCAATTTTCATGTTGAACAAGGCTGTCAGTTTTTCGCTGACGGCGGGTTTTGCTGGTTTGCTCTTCTGCGCCATGTTTTTTCCTTTTGCTTACTTAATGGTGGGCTTACTCAGTGGTTGGCTTACTCAATGGTTGAAACAAAAATTGACTGGTCATCCGAAATCCTGCCCATGATATTCCCTAGCGTGTAGGCGATCAACTGCGGAGGCTGGTTGAATAACCCGACGAAATTTATCAGGTCCAGGTTGCGGCGGATGCCGTCACTGGCGGTTACGATGATGCACTTTTTGGTGAAATCGGTATGGAACGGTGTGGTAGAGCGGTGTTCCCGGCCGAGTATGCCCGGCGCGAAAGCAATGTTATAAAGTTGTTCGCGGTCGTAAAAATGGGCGTGCATGTCGCCCACGCCCAGCAGTTGTATCACATTTCGGCTCATGTCCAGCTCACCAATAATGCCCACCGCCCCCCGGCTGCCGATCAGTTGCTGATCTACTGCAGCCAGCAGCGCTTCCGGCGCGTTATGGCGGGATAAATGAATGGCCAGGTTGTCGGTCGCAGCCTGCGCTTTTTCTCCATGACCCAGGCCATCCAGGTGCAGCCAGTGCAGTTGTGAACCGGTCTGGTGCAAATAAATACGGTCGCCATTGTGGCGGTTATTGGAAAGGGAATTGCAATACAGGCCAATCTTGAACCCCGCCCACAAATCTTTGCTGGTTGAGTTTTTGCTGTTATCAACATGGAAGCGCGACAGAAAAATGGCTCCGCTCCATTTTTTTTCGTGCCCCGAACTTTCATGCTGGGTGTAGGTGTATGACTCGTCGCTTAAGCGGCGGATAGTGCCCAGGCCTTTACCCAGCGTATTGGTGGTGGAATAGCCGTCTTTTTCGGCCAGATAAAGATTGGCGATACCTGGCCCGTAATCCAGCGCCAGAATATCCAGTACCGGGCCGGGTTGCTGCCACAGCTGCAGCATGCCGCGTCCGCCGGCGTGTTTGATCTGGTTGCTGACCATTTCCGAAGCTACCAGCAGCATGCTTTCTCTTTTGGGGTCGGAAATGCCCAGCCGCTGGGCAATCGCCGACAGCTTGGAACGCAACAGGATCAGTGTGCTTTTGTTTTGCGCCGGGCTGCTGTATAGCAGCTTGCAGTCAACCGAACTATCAAAAATTTTATCCACGGGTACGGGGAGATTTTTTTCTCATATGGGTAGCGTTGAAGGGTGCCGGCTTGGATTGCACGGAAGAAGTATGGGGGCAGGGCGGAATACGTTCGCCGGTAAATTCGACCAGACGGTTGCTGCCGGGGGGTGAATTTTTAGGGCAGGCTTGGCTGCAAGTGCTGCCATCCGGCACTAAACACAGGTCTACCACGATGCGGCCACGGCCTCGATGCTTGGCTTCATACAATGCTTTGTCCGCGCGGTGGATAAACTCCCCCAGCGACAGGCTGTCCGGGGTATGCGGATTGATATCGGTGATGCCTATGCTGACTTTGTTGTCCATTAACTGCAAGACTTGCTTGGCCTTGTCACAAGCCAGCGAATGGTCGGCAAAAATGACGATAGCAAATTCATCCCCGCCAAAGCGAAAAGCAAAGTCTACTTCCTCGCGGATGACGCTGCGCAAGGTATCGGCCATTCTGTTCAGGAAAGTGTCGCCAAACTGGTGTCCAAACTGGTCATTGATCCCTTTGAAACGGTCGATGTCCAGCAGCATCAGGCTTAACGATGAATTTTTCTGGCGCATTGCATGATGGAATGCGCGGCCCAGTTTTTCATCAAAAGCGCGGCGGTTATACAGACCGGTGAGTGGGTCGGTTTCGGCTTGGTGCATGGATTTATGCAATTCGGCCTGGTGTGTTTTCAGGCTTTGCTGCAACTCTTCCAGTTCGTGCTCGGTACGCGCGCGCACCTCATTGAAATGCCGGGTCATTTCGGTATTGCGTTGCAACAGTATGGAAGGATCGGTCGAAGCGGTTGAATTCTGCAAATGATGTTGCAATTGCAAGACAGTTTCCTGTGGCGGCAGCTGCGGAAGATTCGCAATATTGAGGTGTTGATTTCCCCAGGTAACCAGCATTAACCGACCATCCAGCAACAACGTGGCGGGCAGCGGATAGCCGGTAGCGGCGCCGGAACTACGCAGCTGCTGCATCAGCTCAAGGGAAGCGATGGACGCGGAAAAAATATTTCCGCCGAGGGTGTTTACGCTTTCCAGAACGAAGCCGACAAAGTTCTGCAAGTCGTATTCAATCGCCAAATTGTGTTGCAGCAGCTTTACAGAGTCCAAGGTGCTCAATGCCTCATTCGTTATACCTGGCGACATAAATCTACTACGCGATCCGGAGGCGGGGTCGGGCGGTGCTCGCGATCCTCATGTACTTACGTGTACACTCCGGTCGCTGTGCTCCGGCCTCCCCCACCTCCAAACCGCTCGCTACGATTTCTGTCGCTATGTATGCTGTTGAATCCGCGTACCGGTCGCGCCCTGTATTGCTTATTGTCGCATGAGCAGCCTGGAATGCCCCTTCAGTTTGCCTGACCTTGAAATTCTGCAGGGTTCGTTTGGCGAGGTGTGTAATGCGATTCCAATTCCCCATTATGCCTTGTTTATATAAAATTAAACAGGCTAAGCAAACTTGGCCCAGACCGTTGCGGCAAGTTTACTTTGTCTCGAATGAGGGCCGCATGATAAACTTGCGGGCTGTTTTTCCGGGCATATTTTTTTCTCGGGCATTTTCAGGGTACCCCCAATAAATTATGGAACAATTTGCAAAAGAAACGCTGGTAGTCAGTCTGGAACAGGAAATGCGCAAGTCGTACCTGGAATACGCGATGAGCGTGATTGTCGGACGCGCCTTGCCGGATGTACGCGATGGCCTTAAACCAGTGCACAGGCGTGCGCTGTTTTCGATGCACGAATTATCCAACGACTGGAACAAGGCCTACAAAAAATCGGCGCGTATTGTCGGCGATGTGATCGGTAAGTATCACCCGCATGGCGACACTGCGGTGTATGACACCATCGTGCGCATGGCGCAGCCTTTTTCGCTGCGCTACCCACTGGTGGACGGGCAGGGTAACTTCGGTTCAGTGGATGGCGACAATGCGGCGGCGATGCGTTATACCGAAATCCGCATGGCGCGTATTGCCCATGAATTGCTGGCCGACCTTGATAAGGAAACGGTGGATTTCGGCCCCAATTACGATGGTTCCGAGCGCGAGCCGCTGGTCTTCCCGGCGCGTTTCCCCAATCTGCTGGTAAATGGTTCCTCCGGTATAGCGGTGGGCATGGCGACCAATATCCCGCCGCACAATTTGGGCGAGGTAATTGATGCCTGCATGGTCTTGCTCAAGCATCCGGATATGGATATCGAACGCTTGATTGAACTGATTCCGGCACCGGATTTCCCCACGGCGGGCATTATTTACGGCACCTCCGGCGTCAAGGAAGGATACCGCACCGGGCGGGGCAGGGTGGTGATGCGTGGGCGCACCCATTTTGAGGACATGGAAAAAGGCAATCGCCAATGTATTGTGATTGACGAGCTGCCGTACCAGGTAAATAAGGCCACGCTGTTGATGAAGATTGGCGAGTTGGTGCGCGACAAGCGCATCGAGGGCATCTCCGAGATACGTGACGAATCGG
>JANNQM010000121.1:0-35909 GCA_031400735.1 Gallionellaceae bacterium | reverse complement strand
GGCGGCTGCGCCAAGGAAGACGTGGAGCCGACGTACGACGGCGGGGGCTTCGTGCATATGGACGACCGCCCGGCCTCGGCCGAGGCGGCGGCGGCCGAGCTGAACAACACGTGCCCGCGATTATCGCGGGCAGGGCCCGCTCCTACCTATACCATTCCAATAATGTTCAATCGAACGCCACATCCCCTTCCGCTATTTTGTCGCTCATTTGAATATTCCTGAAATCAAACAAGCCGCCGTCCAGCAAGTGTGACGGGGCGACGTTTTGCATCGCGGTAAAAATGGTTTGGCTGCGGCCGGGGTACTGGCGCTCCCACGCGCTCAGCATTTCCTTGATATTTTGCCGTTGCAAGTTTTCCTGCGCGCCGCACAGGTTACACGGAATGATGGGGAATTCCATGCCGCGTGCATAGCGTGCGATATCTTTTTCGGCGCAATAGGCCAGCGGACGGATGACGATATGGTCACCTTTGTCAGTCACCAGTTTGGGCGGCATGGCCTTCAGCTTGCCGCCGAAAAACATATTCAGGAACAGTGTTTCTATCATGTCGTCGCGGTGATGTCCCAGCGCAATTTTGTTGGCGCCCAGCTCACCTGCGACACGGTAAATGATGCCGCGCCGTAAGCGCGAGCATAGCGAGCAGGTAGTTTTCCCTTCGGGGACTTTCTCCTTGACGATGGAATAGGTGTCCTGCGTTTCGATGTGGTATTCCACACCCAGCGCTTTCAAATAATTCGGCAGCACTTCAACCGGAAAGCCCGGCTGTTTCTGATCCAGATTCATTGCCACAATACGAAAATCAATCGGCGCCCGTTTGCGCAATGACAGCAGGATATCCAGCAGCGTATATGAGTCCTTGCCCCCGGACAGGCACACCATCACGCTGTCGCCGTGCTCTATCATGTTGAAATCGCCAATGGCTTTGCCAACCTGATGTTCCAGCCGACCCTTGAGGCGGTTGAAATTGGTGGAGTGATGTTCAAAATGTATCGGTTGTGCGACTGCGTTCATGGTCATCTCTATCAAATGTTAATGCTGCGCCCGCCGTCCACCGCGATAATCTGCCCGGTAATGTAAGGTGCGTCGTATATTAAAAAATGCACTGTCCGTGCAATGTCTTCGGGCTGGCCCTGGCGCTTGAGCAGGGTGTGCGCAATGACCTTGCGCCGCCGCTCTTCATCTTCCCATTCCGCGCTTTCCGGCCATACTATAACACCTGGAGAAACTGCATTAACGCGCACCTGCGGCGCCATTTCCTGCGCCAGCGCGCGCGTCAGCGTAGCCAGCCCGCCCTTGGCAATGCTGTATAGCAGATGGCCGTGCATCGGGCGCTCGGCATGAATATCCACGATGTTCACTATCGCTCCGTGGTGGCGGCGCAATTCGGCTGCCGCCGCTTGCGCCAATAAAAACGGCGCTTTCAGGTTGGTACCGATCAGGTCATGCCAGTGCTGCTCATTGATTTCAGCCAAAGGTGTGGCAAAAAAACTGGAGGCATTATTGACCAGCGCATCCAGCCGCCCAAAATGGCCGATCACCTGCTGCACCAGCCCGCCCAAGGCTTGCGGGTTCAGCAGGTCGGCCTGGATGCAGGTCACGGAATCGGGCCGTGCCTCTTCCAGTTCGGCCTGCAAAAGCTGGGCTTCGCGCACCGAAGAACGGTAATGCAAGGCGATGTCCGCCCCAGCGGCGTGCAACCTGCGACAAATCGCGGCACCCACGCGCTTTGCCCCGCCTGTCACCAATATAACTTTGCCTTGCACCGGACTCTCCATTAGACTGACGCCTTGCAATTTACCATAGAGGGCGTAGCCATACATTAACCCTGGGCGAGCTTATTCAAGCAGCAACTAAAAATCGCATCAGGCTCAGGCATGCATGGTAACTCCCGCGACTCGTTATGTCTTCTCTGCCACTGCCTTCCCCCGAAGCCCAAACCCACAGCGACCAGTTGTGCAAACTTATCCGGCACGATATTGCGTTGCAGGGGGGATGGATACCATTTTCGCGGTTTATGGAATTGGCGTTGTATGCTCCGGGGCTGGGCTATTACAGTGCAGGCGCGCGCAAGCTGGGTTCCGCCGGGGATTTCGTAACTGCGCCGGAAATTTCTACGCTGTTCGGGCGCACGTTAGCGCGCCAGATTATCGAAATAATTGCGCAAAGCTCCCCCCACATTCTTGAGTTGGGCGCGGGAAGCGGCAAACTGGCGCTTGATATTTTGCGCGAACTGGAGCGCCAGCACAGGCTGCCTGAGCGCTACGACATTCTGGAAGTCAGCGCCGATTTGCGCGCCCGCCAAAAAGCGCTGTTACATGAACATGTGCCCCATTTGGTCAAGATCGTGCATTGGTTGAACACACCACCGGACAATATTTCCGGCGTGGTGATCGCGAATGAAGTACTGGATGCGTTGCCAGTCCATCTGGTGCGCTGGACCGATACGCGCATCATGGAACGGGGAGTGGCCAACAATGGCTCAAATTTTGAATGGCAGGAACGCCTGCCGCAAATTCCCGCGCTGCACCAGTTGGCTCAGCACATCAATGTGCCGGACGATACGCTTAGTGAAATTTCGCTGGCCGCGCGCGGCCTGGTCAAGACTTTAAGCTCGCGCCTGCGCCAGGGAGTGCTGCTGCTCATCGACTATGGCTTTGGCTCACGCGAGTATTACCATCCCCAGCGTAACTGCGGGACGCTGATGTGCCACTACCGCCATCATGCACACGATGACCCGTTCTTTTTGCCCGGGTTGCAGGACATCACTTCGCATGTGGATTTTACTGCTGTAGCGGAAGCTGCGATTGATGCAGAGCTGCATCTCTATGGTTACACCACTCAAGCGAATTTTCTGGTCAATTGCGGCATTACCGATTTGCTGGCCGAGACCGATCCAAAAAATGTCCTGGATTACCTGCCGCTTTCAGAACAATTGCAAAAGCTGACCAGTCCGGCAGAAATGGGTGAGCTATTCAAGGTAATTGCATTGGGAAAGGACATGGCTACGCCACTTTGCGGGTTTATGTCGGGAGATAAATCGCGGTTGTTATAGCTGGAACAGACACACCGCAGACTGGCCTAGAATAATTCAATATCTCCGCTGGTCAGGATATTATTCAGCTTGCCTTCTTCCAGCAGTTTTTCATAGGCGCATACCTGGTTGCGCCCGTTGTCCTTGGCATAATATAAAGCCTTGTCCGCCTGCTCTACCACAGTAGTCGGCAGGTCTTGCTTGTTTACTTCAACCACGCCGATACTGACCGTAACTTTACCTACCTGAGGGATATTAAAGGCTTCCAGTTTTGCCCGGAAGCGTTCCAGAATGGATAACCCGGTTGTCAGGTCGACATTTTTCAGAAAGACAACGAATTCTTCCCCGCCGTAACGATAGAGCTGGTCATCCCCGCGAAAGGTCTGCGTCATCAGGCGCGCGAACAGCAACAACACTTCGTCCCCATGCAAATGGCCAAACTTGTCGTTCACTTTTTTGAAGTGGTCGATGTCAAGCATTGCCAGGCAATGCTTTGCTTGATTGCCGCTATCCGAACTGCGCTCCTGATTACTGCGCTGCGCCGCCAGGACGGTCATCATTTTTTCGGCAAAGCTTTTCCTGTTTAACAAGCCCGTGAGTGCATCGTGTTCATTGGCATTAATCAACTGCAGATAGTTGTGGTAAATGCGCAAAAAGCTTATTGCCATGTCCTGGTCTTTTTGGATCAGCTTGGCGCATTTGATTATGAAAAAGCCAACCACGCCATGTTCATTGGTTACCGGGTGAATGACTTTGATCCCGGTTTTGACTTTCCCCCCGCTGTCATCTTGCCATGTTGATACCACTTGTTTTTTTGTGCTGACACATTGTTGCAATTCGGGATCTTCTTCAATAGTACGAAGTGCAGGGGAGCGTTTCTGTTTACCAGGGTCTCTTTCCGATTCAACCGAAACAAGAAGTTGTGGCTCCGGTTTGCCGGAAACCGAGGTTATCGCATACAAGGAAATTTCATTTGCAGAAATAAATTCCTGCAATGTCTTGACCAGGCACATTTGCAGTGCGTGCTGCTCGCGTAGCGAGGTAAGCACCACAATGTGTTCCAGCAGGTGGGGCGAGTTGGCTTCAGTCATGGCAAGGTGGAAATAATATCGTGCCCAGAACTCTCAATGCGCTAAGAATACCTGATTTAAGGTTATGCATCCAAGCCCTATTTTGGCTGTCCGGCCGGCATTTCATCTGGCGCATGGCTACCCTAGCTATCCTGCAGCAATGCTTCCACGGCAGCACTGTCTGCATATTCTGCCTTGCGGCTGCCACCATGTCGGGCATTCTCGGGCAACACCGCAACATGAATCGGTACGCCCGATTCGGATTGCAGCGAGAAGCAAGGCACAGTTTGTTCCCGGCCCATCAGGTGAACATGCCATTCCCCGCCTTCAAAGGGCAGATTGTGCTTCAGCAAAAACATCATTACCGCTTTTTCATCGTCTGAATAGACCTGCAGATTGATGTCGGATTGCTCTCCCGCCGTGCCATTCAATACCGAGCCGGTAAGATAGGGCCGGAAGGGTGCCAGCAAGCGCATTGCTTCAAGCGCTTCCTGCCGCAATTGGCGCAGGATGCCGGGGTGACTGGCGCTCTGGTACAGCATCCGGAAACTGCGCAGCGCAGCTTCCACTTCTTCGTTGCTGGGCAAGTGTTGCGTGTCTGCTGCGCCCATTTGCCTGGCTGCCTTGCGCTTGGCGAAGGCATAATCGGTGATGCCGCCCTCTGCCATCAACCGGGCGGCATGATGGGCGAGCTGTTCGCGCATTAAGTCCCGCCGATTCGCCCGAATTTTATTCATATCAGATCAGAATATTTGATCAATAATGGTTTCAATCAGCGATTTCTCCCGCTCCGGTGGTATATTCTCCACGTAAAAATATTCCACGATTTTGCCGTCCGGGTCCCGTTGGCCTTCGTCGTTGATGCGCTCTGTCACCATGTTTTCTGGCATGGTGTAGACCGCTTCGGGCACGCCTTTGAGCACTTTGCCCATGTAGTCCATCCATATCGGCAGCGCAGCGCCGCCGCCGGTTTCCCTCTCGCCCAGGCTGTGCGGTGTGTCAAATCCCAGCCAGGCAACACCTACTACCGTAGGCTGGAAGCCGCAAAACCAGGCATCCATGGATTCGCTGGTGGTACCGGTTTTGCCCGCCAAATCGTAACGACCCAGCTGCATCGCACGGTACGCTGTGCCATGACGAACAACGTCCTGCATCATGCTGACCATGGTGTAAGCATTGCGCACGTCTATCACTTGTTCCGCTGTGTCACCGGCAACAATGGGTGCCGCCTTGTCTATGATATTGCCATTGGCGTCCTCGACCCGCTCAATGAAATAAGGGGCGATCCGAAAACCCCCATTGGCAAACACCGCATAGCCCCTCAACATTTGCATCGCGGTAACCGAACCGGCTCCCAGGGCCATGGTCAGGTAAGGCCTGTGCTTGGCCGCTTCGAAACCAAACTTGGTGATGTAGTCTTGCGCATATTGTGGCGTAATCGCTTGCAGGATGCGAATGGAAGCCAGATTCTTGGATTTAACCAGTGCTTGCCGCATGCGTATCGGCCCGTCGAACGTACCGTCGTAATTTTTTGGTTGCCAGGCGGTACTGCTGACCTGTTCTTCATCAACCAACAATGGCGCATCGGTCAGCGGTGCATCGTTAATCACCGAGGCCGGGGTAAAACCCTTTTCCAGAGCAGCAGAGTAAATAAACGGTTTAAAGCTGGAACCGGGTTGGCGCCATGCCTGATTGACATGGTTGAACTGATTGAGATTAAAATCAAAGCCGCCGACCAACGCATAGATTGCTCCATCGCGCGGGCTGGCGGAAACAAACGCGGCTTCCACCTGCGGTAACTGTACAATTTTCCAGGCGCCGGTTTCATTTTTCTGAACGCGGATCAACGATCCGACACGAATCTGCCGGTTCAACGCTACATTATCGTTCGGCTTGACTTGGGAAAATTTCAAACCCTCGCCGCTGATTTCAACCGCCTCCCCGCCTTTTATGTAAGCGCGCACTGTCTTTGAATTGGTTGCCATTACTACAGCGGGCAGCAGGTCCGCGCTATCGGCCACCTCCTGCAATGCATCTTCCAGGCTTTCCTCGCCGCTAACCTTGCGCAAGTCTATATACCCTTCCGGACCGCGATAAGCGTGGCGCTGATCGTAATCCAGTACACCCTTGCGCAGCGCTTCATAGGCGGCTGCCTGGTCTTGCATCCGAATGGTGGTATAAACCTTGAGACCCTGCGTATACGCAGCCTCCTGATAACGTTCATACATCGCCTGCCGGACCATTTCCGCCAGGTAATCCGCCTTGACGGCAAAATCCTGATAGCCACCGCGCTTGGTATTGAGAGGTTCCAGCTGGGCCGCTTCATGCTGTTGTACATCAATAAAACCCAGCTCTCCCATGCGCCGCAGCACATAGCTTTGCCGTAATTTTGCGCGCGCCGGATTAACTACCGGATTAAACGCGGACGGCGCTTTGGGCAAACCGGCCAGCATCGCAATTTCAGCAATGCTGAGCTGATCCAGATTCTTGCCAAAATAAATTTGCGCCGCCGCCGCAAAGCCATAGGCGCGTTGTCCCAGGTAGATATGATTGATGTACAGCTGGAGAATCTCGTCTTTACTCAGGTTATGCTCGATCTTGATGGCCAGCAGGACCTCGTTGAATTTGCGCGAAAATACTTTTTCCTTGGACAGGAAAAAATTGCGTGCCACCTGCATCGTAATAGTGCTGGCGCCTTGCTTCGCGCCGCCTGAAGTAAAATTGAAGTAAGCAGCCCGCAGCACCCCACGGTAATCCACCCCGCCGTGATCGTAGAAACGGTCATCTTCGGCGGCCAGTATGGCTTTCTTCATCAGGTCGGGCACCTCATCAATTTTGACCAGGGCACGGCGCTCCTCGCCAAATTCGCCAATCAGCGCGCCTTCTGAACTGAATACCCGCAATGGGATTTTAGGCTGGTAATCGGTCAATGCCGCCAATGAAGGCAGGGTCGGATAAGTCAGCATTGCCGCCAGAGTGAGCAGCAGCAAGGGCAAAAGTATCAGTGCAAGCACGACCAGAGCCGGATAGAACCACCAGCGTGTGGCCCACGGATACAGCGAGATGAAGTTTGGCATAGGGTGGGATTATATCGCTCTTGGTCAAAAATATTGACGGGGTTCGTATTTATGTTAACAATGCGTAATTATTTATGTTGAAGGGTTCAAAGGAAAATATTATGAGCATGCTCATCAAGGCAGCTGCCTGTACTTCATCCATAATATTTTTTGCCGTTACCGGCACCGCTTTTGCGGCAGGTGATCCTGTTGCCGGCAAAGACAAATCCGCGCTATGCCAAGGCTGCCATGGCGAGGATGGAATGAGTGCGGCCTCCAGCTTCCCGCGACTGGCCGGGCAGTATGCTGGCTACATTAAAAAGCAGATTACCGATTTCCAGGCACGGACACGCAAAGACGACACGATGGAGGGCATGGCGGATACCGTCACCGAGAAGCAGGACCTGGAAGACATCGCCGCTTATTTTGCCAGCCAGAAGCCGATGCGGGGTGACTCGGGCACCAGCTCATTTCCCGGAAAATATTTATACATCAACGGCAACCCCGCTAGCAATTTATATGGCTGCATCAACTGTCATGGGGAAAACGGCAAAGGGAAATCTCCCAACAATTCGGTGTTCCCGGTTATTGGCGGGCAACACAAGGATTATCTGGTCAAACAGCTGAATGAATTCCGCAGCGGCAAGCGCAGCAATGATCCAGCCGGCATGATGGGTGATATTGCTGAAAAAATGACCGATGTGGAAATTGATGCGGTGTCGGAATATCTGGCGGGGCTTTAAAGCAGCAGCTTCGTTCCAAAAAATAAGGACAGGTGCTGCCTGTCCTTACTCCATAACCACTATTATCTTTACTACTGCGGTTACTTAACCAGCTCTACCTTGTCCACAAAGGTAATTTCTTCAAACGTTTTGTTTAATGTTTTGCTGTAGTAATTGGGCATAACCGCACCACCGCCGTAACGAATAGTGTCGCCCTTGGCCAGCTTTATTTTCGAAGCTGCCAGCCACACCGGTTTGTCCTTGTCGGTTTTGCCTGATACCTGGATATAGGTGTACATGTCCATCACATCGGTTGCTTCCAATACTTTGCCGGTATTGGGATAACGGCTACTGGCGCTGGCTGGGGCATCCGCTGCCAAAGCAGCTAACGAACTGGTAGCGAGTACTGTGCCTATCAATATCGAGGCACAAATTGTAAATAGAGACTTCATTGTGATTCCTTTCGGGTAAATAGTTGGCATGGAATGTGCAATCATAATATAAATACCTGGTCTGGCAAAGTAAATCCCTGATCAACATGGCCAGATACTGAACACCCTGCAGCGCAGTCTGCTGAAATACCAGCTCCTGTTTCTATCTGCTACAATTCCTGCCGCTGAAGGTGCCAGATGCGCCAACGTCTGGTTAAACGGGAAACAGGTGAGGGATTAATTCCTGAGGCCTGTGCTGCCCCCGCAACGGTAAGCAGGTGTGGGCGAATCGACTGGTTCGAACTGGATTCTGTACGATAGTTCAACCAAGCCACTGTGAGTTTCCGCAACGGACTCATGGGAAGGCGATTCGCCAAGCCCTGCCAGCCCGGATACCGGCCTTTTAGCACAGGGATCTCAACCGAGATCCACGGGTCGGGAAATGCTGCGGGTGGCGCATTAACGGCAGGATATATGCGCCGGATACCTACGCTTACTTTCCTGTTGTTTTGCAGCATCTTGTTTGCGGCATTCGGAGCATTTCCTGAATTTAAAATCTTCCAACGGGGAACCTTGGAAATTACTCAGGAAAATCCAATGAAACTGCAAAACCTTTTTGCCGCCATTTTGTGTGCGGTTACTTCGCTGGCTCATGCAACAGAAGAAAATGACCCTCTTGAAATTCTGATAGTCACTGGAGCCCGGTTCCCGCAGGCGCTCAGTCAAACCCAAGCCAATTTCACTGTAATTACCGCTAGTGACATTGAAGTAAGTGCCGCCAAAACATTGCCGGCCTTGCTGGCACAACACTCTGGAATCCACGTGCGTAGCAACGATGGCACACCGGATATGGCAATTGACCTGCGCGGATTTGGCATGACTGGAAATCAAAATACGCTAGTTTTGCTGGATGGACAGCAGCTTAATAGCATTGACCTAACTTCGATCCGTTGGTCGGCCATTCCGCTCGAATCGATAGAGCGCATAGAGATCATGAATGGCGGAGGTGCAGTGCTCTATGGCGGAGGCGCGACGGGCGGAACAATCAATATCATTACCAAACATCCCGGCAAGGAAAAGCAAGCCAACGTGGGCATAAGTGTAGGAAGCTACGATACCAAGGAATGGCAATTTGCACTTTCTGGAGCTGGAGATCGTGTGGGAATGCGCATCACGGCCAGTGGTGTGGACTCATCCAACTATCGCGTCAATAATGACATCGAACAATATAATCTGGAAGCCGATTTGCGTACCGACGTGGGACATGGTGAAGCCGTTCTTAAGTTCGGTGCTGACAATCAAAACCTTCGTTATCCCGGCTCACGCACGGTTGATCCCGGTATGGGATTGAACCAATTGGAGACTGATCGACGCGGGACTTCGACCCCGCTAGACTATGGTATGCGTGATGGCGAGCATGTCAGCCTCGGAACCAGTCAACAGTTTGATTTCGGGCAGGCGGCAGGAGAACTTTCATACCGCGACAAAAAACAGCAGGCGTATTTTGACGCTTACGGCGGTAGCTATTTGGATACAGATCTCAACCTGCTTTCTTTTACGCCCCGCATTAAAATTCCTCATCAGCTTGGCGGCGCTGGTAATGAGTTAATCATCGGTGCAGATCTCGCCGATTGGGATTACGATTCCATTCGTTCAACCAGCCCAGCAACACTCGGCACGCCGACAGCGCGAATCCTGGCGAAACAGTCTAATCGTGCGTTGTATGCACAGAACACAACACAGCTTGACGCGGATACCAAGGTAACCTTGGGAGTTCGCTCACAACGGGTGGACTACCAAGCCAAGGATGCCGTTAATACCGCGGCCTACGCATCGGGCAACCAGGAGCGTGCTGTGAATGCTTACGAACTTGGGTTGCGTCATAACTTGAGCCAGGACTTGTTACTGTTTGGCCGCATTGGTCGCAGCTTTAGGATAGCGACAGTAGATGAAATTTTTGATCAATACGGCGGGCCGTCATTCGATTCAAAAATTTCCATCCTGGAACCGCAGACATCTAAGGATAGCGAGGCTGGGATCGATTATCAGAGCGGAAATAATAAAGTGCGGGCGACATTATTCCAGATGAGCTTGAACAACGAAATCCATTACAACGCAATAACGTTCACCAATATGAATATTTCGCCTACGCGTCGCTACGGGCTGGAGTTGGAGGGTGTGCATAGCTACACTGATGCGCTATCCTTTGCTGCGGCTTATAGCTATACGGTTGCTAAATTCCGTGAAGGTACTTATAGCGGGGTAAACGTGGCGGGGAATAATATTCCATTGGTGCCACGGCAACGACTCGCGGCTTCCACCTTCTGGAAAATATCCGAAAAAACCACGCTGAGTAGCAACGCGAATTACGTTGGGAAGCAGTATTTTGACAATGACCAAGCCAACACGTTCGGGGAAAAAATGCCCGCATACACCACGGTCGATATGAAACTTTCGCGCACTGAGGGTTCATGGGTGCTGACCGCAGCGGTGAATAACTTGTTCAACAGGCAATATTTTACTTACGGTGTTGCTAGTAATTTTACGCCGGGTCGATATAACGCTTACCCAATGCAGGAGCGCAGTATTTTGTTAAGCGCGACTTATGAGTTGTAATATATTCTGTATAAGTTTAGGGAAACGCTGATTAAGTTGTCATGCCCGGGCAGGCGGGCACCAACAATAGATTATTAATCACAGCAACACCACCGGCGGCAGCCATGCCGCCTTTTTGTTTCAGGCAGTGATTTTCTGCTACAGTGCGCGCAATGAATATGACCAGCTCCCAGTTGTATCTGCGCCTGCTCGGCTACGTCAAACCTTACTGGCGCGCGTTTGTCGTTTCCCTGCTCGGCATGGCGGTCGCAGCGGCCACCGAGCCGCTGTTGCCGGCCCTGCTCAAGCCCATGCTGGACGGCACTTTTGTGCATAAGGACGATACCGTGATGCGGCTGGCGCCGCTGTTTATTGTGGCGATTTTCTTTGTGCGTGGTCTGGCCACTTTTATTGGCAGTTATTCGATCAGCTGGGTGGGCAATAAAGTGGTGATGGATTTGCGCAATGAAATGTTCCGCAAACTGCTGACGCTGCCCGCGCATTTTTATGATAACCATGCCACCGGTGTGCTGATTTCGAAACTGACCTTTGACGTAACCCAGGTCACCGCAGCGGCCACCAGTGTGGTCACGATTGCCGTACGCGATTCCATCATCATCATTGGCCTGCTGGGCTGGTTACTGTATCTGGACTGGAAGCTGACACTGCTGAGTCTTGTAATGGCGCCGGTCATCATTCTGATCATCAATTCCATCAGCAGCCGTTTGCGCAACTCCAGCCGCGAATCGCAACGCGCGATGGGCGACATTACCCAGGTGATTGAAGAAAGCGTCACTGCGCACAAGGTGGTCAAACTGTTTGGCGGACAGCAATATGAAGGCGACCGCTTCAGCGACCAAACCAACTGGGTGCGGCGCCACGTTATGAAGCAGGCTGCTGCCTCTGCCGCCAACGTACCGCTGGTACAAATGGTAGCGGCAGCGGTGCTGGCAGTAGTGGTTTATATTGCCACGGTGCAATCACGCAGCGATGCCACCACGGTCGGCGGATTTTTGTCCTTTGTCGCCGCCATGCTGATGTTGACTGCGCCGCTGAAACGCATCACCAGTGTCAGCGAACATTTGCAGCGCGGATTGGCGGCCTCGGAAAGCGTATTTGCACTGTTAGACACGCCAAGCGAAACAGATACCGGCAAAACAATCATAGCCCGCGCTGCAGGCCAGCTGGAATTTGATCACGTCAGCATGGCCTATCTGGAGGACGGCAGGCTGGCATTGCGCGACATCTGCCTGAAAATTCCGGCGGGCGAGGTGGTCGCGCTGGTGGGTTCATCCGGCGGCGGCAAGAGCACGTTGGCCAACCTTGTACCGCGCTTTTATTCGCCTACCAGTGGGCGCATCATGCTGGATGGCCATGACCTGGCCGACCTGACGCTGGCCAGTTTGCGCGCCAACATTGCGCTGGTCAGCCAGGAAGTGGTGCTGTTCAATGACACGGTTGCGGCCAACATCGCGTATGGCCAGATGCGCGATGTAACCGAAGCGGAAATTATCGCCGCCGCGCAAGCTGCGCACGCCATGGAATTCATACGCGAAATGCCGCAAGGTTTGCAAACGCTGGTGGGCGAGAAAGGCGTGCGCCTGTCCGGCGGACAGCGCCAGCGCATCGCCATCGCGCGTGCTATCCTGAAAAATGCGCCGATACTGGTTCTGGATGAAGCCACCTCTGCGCTGGACAGCGAATCTGAACGGCACGTACAGGCCGCGCTGGAAACATTGATGCAAGGCCGCACCACGCTGGTCATCGCCCACCGCCTGTCCACGATAGAAAAAGCCGACCGCATTGTAGTATTGCAAAAAGGGGAGGTCGTCGAAGTAGGCAGCCACCGCGAATTGCTGGCCAAAAATGGGGTGTATGCCCAGCTGCACCGCATCCAGTTTGATTGGAATAAAACCAAGGAAGAAAGCAATGAAAACATCTGAAATTAAATTCAACATCACGCTGGATGACCACAAGGTGCCGGAAAAAATTGACTGGAGCGCGTCCGACCAGCACAAACAAAGCACAAGCAAATCAATCATGATTTCGGTGTGGGACACCCAGGAAAAAAACACGCTGCGCATCGACCTGTGGACCAAAGAGATGATGGTCGATGAAATGAAACAGTTTTATCACCAAAGCTTGCTGTCCATGGCAGACACCTTTGAGCGCGCCACTGGCGAAAAGGAGGCCGCCAAAGCCATGCGCAATTTCGCGCAGGAATTTGGCTTGAGAATGAATCTGGTGATGAAAAATAAATTCGCTGACATGGCCAAGGATGGCTGATGTCAATTTTGCAACCCCTGATGTTCAACGATAAAGGAGAAAAATCATGACAGACAGCGTTTATCGCATTACCGAATTGGTCGGAACCAGCAAAAAATCGTGGGAAGATGCCGCCGCGAACGCGGTCAACGCCGTCTCGAAAACCTTGCGCGATTTAAGGGTGGCTGAAGTCATTAAATTGGACATGGTCGTTGAAGATGGCAAAGTCGCTGCTTACCGGGCGAGAGTGGCTTTGTCTTTCAAGTACGATCCGAAGAAATAAAGGGTCTGTATTTGTAGACAGGTAAATTCCGTGATACTGAGTATTCGAATGGACGCTCAGCAGATTCTGTACCGCAACCCAAGTAAACCCGACAATTGAACTGTACTTTCATGGCTGCTAATTGACGATGGACACCTTGCTGTTACTCAAAGCCGCCATTCTCGGAATCGTCGAAGGTCTGACGGAATTTTTGCCGATATCTTCTACCGGGCATTTGATTCTGGCCGGGGATCTGCTTAATTTCAACGACGAGCGCGGCAAGGTGTTTGAGATTGTGATTCAGTTTGCAGCGATTTTGGCGGTGTGTTGGGAATATCGCGCCAAGCTGGGGTTGGTAGCTTCGGGCGTAGTGCGTGGCCAAGAGGTGGCGCAACGCTTTGTGGTGAACCTGGTCATCGCTTTTCTGCCACTGGCGATTCTCGGGCTGTTGTTCGGCAAGATCATCAAAGCAAATCTGTTTTCGCCGGTACCGGTCGCGCTGGCATTCATCATCGGCGGGGTGGCAATACTGTGGGCGGAAAAGCGCACGCATACCGTGACCGTCGAAAGTGTAGATGACATGCACTGGAGGGACGCATTGAAGATGGGTCTGGCGCAGGCTTTGGCGTTGATACCGGGCACCTCACGTTCCGGCGCGACCATTATCGGCGGGTTGTTTTTTGGTTTGTCGCGCAAGGCGGCGACCGAGTTTTCTTTTTTTCTGGCGGTTCCTACACTGACGGCAGCTACCGTTTATGAAATAGTGAAATACCGCGAGCAGTTTCATGCTGAAGACATCGGCATTTTTCTGGTGGGTTCGGTAACTTCGTTTGTCAGCGCATTCCTGTGTGTGCGCTGGCTGCTGCGCTATATCAGCCACCACGATTTTACGGTGTTCGCATGGTATCGGATTGTGTTTGGGGTGGTGGTGCTGATTACAGCGTATAGCGGAGTGGTGAATTGGTCGGTTTCTTAGGAAAACACGGATTACGCTGTCATGCCCGTGCAGACGGGCATCCAGCTTGATGATATAACTGGACTCCCGCCTTCACTAAAAGTAGACAATCTACTGTCCAGCAAGCTGGACGTGGAGTTGACACCGCGCGAGTGACAAGTTTGGATTTTCCAGCGGTTCGTTAGCCTTGTTCCCACGGCAGCCCGGCTGCACGCCAACCACCAGTACTGTTGCGGTGCTGGTCTTCGTCCTTGTCGCCTTCGAAGCCTTCCAGCACGTTGTAACAATCCGCATAGCCCGCTTGCGTAGCCGCCACTGCGGCATTGTGCGAGCGGGCGCCGCTGCGGCAGATAAACATCAACAATGATTCTTTGTCGACTTGCTGTTCCAGTTGCGCGACAAAATTGGGATTAGCGCGCATATCGGGATAGCTGGCCCATTCGACCTGCACGGCATTGGGGATGACGCCCACCCAATCCTGCTCGGCACGCGTGCGCACATCGACCAGCACGGCATTGGGCGCGTCGCATAGTATCTGGTAGGCCTCGTCCGGCAGCAGGGCGCCTTCGTAGGACAGGTTCATTTTTTTGGCGCGCTGTTGCGCGATTTGCAGGGTTTCGGTGATTTTTCCCATGTTATTCTCCGGTGATGTTCTAGAGTTGCTGCAAGTGTTATCCTTAGCCTCATTACCTGTTGGCTGGCTTGGCATACTATCTCAACCGCAATGAAAAATCACAGCCATTCACATAGCCACACTCCGATCGCGTTCGAGCCCGTTGACCCGGAACGTTTTGCTGCCGCGCGCAAGAGCACCTGGGTCAGCATCTGGATCAATGTGCTGCTGACCGTTTTACAGTTGGTGATTGGTTTCTTCGGCAGATCACAGGCATTGATGGCGGATGGCCTGCATTCATTGTCGGACCTGCTGTCGGACTTCATGGTGCTGTTCGCCAACCGCCATGGCAACCGCCATGCCGATGCCAACCATCCCTACGGCCACGCGCGTATCGAGACTGCGGCCACGCTGATACTGGGCGTAACCCTGGCGGTGCTGGGCGTGCTGTTGCTGGTGGCTGCCGGCATGCGCCTGCAAAATCCGCAGAATATCCAGGCCGTGCACCCGATGACGTTATGGGTGGCATTGCTTACGTTGATTTCAAAAGAAGGGTTGTTCCGTTACCTGATGGCGGTGGCCAAGCGGGTGCGCTCGCAATTGCTGGTGGCGAATGCCTGGCATTCGCGCTCTGACGCGGCTTCGTCACTGGTGGTGGTGGTGGGTATAGGCGGTAATCTGCTGGGTTATACCTTTCTTGATCTGGTCGCCGCAGCGGTGGTGGGCGTGATGATTGCGCATATGGGTGGTAGATTTGCGCTGGAAGCGCTGGCCGAACTGGTGGATACCGGTCTTTCCGAGGAAGAGGTCGAAACAATACGCAACACCCTGCTGGCCACGCCCGGTGTGCGCGGGCTGCATGAATTACGCACGCGCAAGATGGCCGACAATGCGCTGGTTGATGCGCATATCATTGTCGATCCGAAAATCAGCGTATCCGAAGGACACTACATCGCCGAGATTGCGCGGCAGTCGGTGCTATCGCACCATCATGTGATGGATGTAATGGTTCACATCGACCCCGAGGATGACTTGCAAGCCAAACCGAACGCCCATTTGCCGAATCGTGAGGCAGTGCTCGATCATCTGGCTAAAAAAATGGGCGGCCAACTGCCACGGTCACGCCATACCGTCCTGCATTATCTGGACGGCAAGATCGATGCCGAGTTGTTTATCGACCCTATTGATTATCCGGAAGCAGGCGCAATTGACAGGCTGCAAACTAAGTGCAATGAAATTACTGCTGACGATCCCTATTTCCGTTCGTTGCAACTGCATCAAACCAGCGCACAAAAATAGTGCACACTAACGCTAGTTGCCCGGTTTTAGGGCAAATTTTTTATCCATTTATTTTGGAGGATATGGCAAAATGCTCGACTTGCCGCTATTGGGGTGGCTATACGTCCCCCGGCACGATTCCTGCGATACAAAATTAGTCTGTTAGTTTGCTGCCAGCGTTTTGTAAGTTATTTTTCAGTCAATTTGTTTTTACGTTTATGGGGGAAAGTTATTATGTCGAAGTCGGCTGCTGAAGTATTGAAATTGTTAACAGACAATGAGGTTAAATTTGTTGATCTGCGTTTTACCGATACCCGCGGCAAGGAACAGCACGTTTCCATACCTGCGCATGTAGTATCGGATAGCGATGACTGGTTTGAAAATGGCCATGCTTTTGATGGTTCATCCATCGCTGGCTGGAAAGGCATTCAGGCGTCCGACATGCTGTTGATGGCCGATCCTGAGTCCGCATTCATTGACCCGTTCATGGACGAAACGACGCTGGTGATGACCTGCGACGTGATCGAGCCCTCCGACGGCAAAGGCTATGACCGCGATCCGCGTTCTATCGCCAAGCGTGGCGAGGCCTACCTGAAGAGCAGCGGCATAGGCGATGCAGCTTATTTTGGCCCGGAACCCGAATTCTTTATTTTTGATTCGGTTAACTGGCAGGTCGATATGTCCGGCAGCTTCTGCAAGGTTAATTCTGAAGAAGCCGCCTGGGCTTCCGCTGAAAAATTTGAAGGCGGCAATACTGGTCATCGGCCCACGGTTAAGGGCGGTTATTTCCCGGTGCCGCCCGTTGATTCGTTGCAGGATATCCGTTCCGCGATGTGTTTGGCGTTGGAAGGCATAGGCGTGCCAGTGGAAGTACATCACCATGAAGTGGCAACCGCCGGCCAGTGCGAAATTGGCACGCGTTTCAGTACGCTGGTGAAGCGCGCTGATCAGACGCAAAAATTGAAATATGTCGTGCATAACGTCGCCCATCAATACGGCAAAACGGCAACTTTCATGCCCAAGCCGATTGTCGGCGACAACGGTTCCGGTATGCATGTCCATCAATCGATCTGGAAGGGCGGCAAAAACCTGTTTGCAGGCAACGGCTACGCTGGTCTGTCCGAGATTGCGCTGTATTACATCGGCGGCATCATCAAGCATGCACGCGCGCTGAATGCGATCACCAACCCCGGCACCAACTCCTACAAGCGCCTGGTGCCCGGGTTTGAAGCGCCGGTCAAGCTGGCTTATTCGGCCCGTAACCGCTCTGCGTCTATTCGTATTCCGTTTGTGCAAAGCGACAAGGCACGCCGCATCGAAGTGCGCTTCCCGGACCCGACCGCCAATTCCTACCTGGCATTTACCGCGATGATGATGGCCGGCCTGGATGGCATACAGAACAAGATTCACCCCGGTGATCCAGCGGACAAGAATCTGTATGACTTGCCGCCAGAAGAGGATGCAAAGATCCCAACAGTGTGCTCCAGCCTGGAACAGGCTCTGGAAGCGCTGGACAAGGATCGCGAGTTCCTGACGCGCGGTGGGGTATTCTCGAATGACTTTATCGATGCTTACATCGACCTGAAAATGGAAGAAGTCACGCGTTACCGCATGACTACGCATCCGGTTGAATACGACATGTACTACAGTCTCTAAAGGATTCGGTTTTTGATGCAGGGAAACGGAGCCGTACGGCTCCGTTTTTTTTTACAGCGCCGAAACGCTTATTCCGTTTCTAAGTTATAGATGACAAGAAGGCGAGCCGCAGACAGTACAAGTGCCGTCCCGACACGGTGGGGCGTAGCCCTTTAGTGCGGGAGGGACGGCAGGCAACGGTTCCCGCAATCGGCTGGCTGCGCCAGTAACGTGTCGCCGTTGCAACACGGCAAGGCGAAGCCGACGCAGGCAGGTTTAATTTAGCAACGGAATAGCCCGTTTGTCACATTCTGCGGCTTTAGCCTATACTTCGTTTTCGTTATCTTGCAGGAAAACCATGAAGCATTGGATGCTGTTAGCATTGCTGGGCTGGATTGGCCCGGCGCAGGCGGAAATATACAAAAGCGTGGATGCCGAAGGCCGTGTGACTTATTCCAGCTCACCGACCAAAGGCGCGCGCAAGCTCAATCTGGAGCGCCTGCCTACCGTATCACCCCCGGCCAGCGCGAGAAATAACCCCACCCCCTCAGACTTTCCCCGGGTCGATTCCGGCACCCAGAGAAACCGCGACAATACCCGGCGCAAGATTCTGGAAGAGGAGCTGGCTGCCGAAGAAAAAATGTTGAGCGAAGCCCGCTTTAACCTGCGCTATGCCGTAGAAAACCCGGCGGTATATGACAGGGATGGCAACACCGTGCTGAATGTCCCCGAACATCAACAAAAACTTGATACCCTGCAGAAAGAAGTCGCGCTACACGAGAAAAATATTGAAGCGCTGAAGACTGAGCTGCTCAAATAAAAATAATTTCTACTACTTGGCATGTTTACTGCTTTATAAGCATTTATGCCGGATACTCACTTTCCCACTCTGGAACACCTTAGTACAGCAGTCATTCTGCTGGACAGCCAGTCCCGTGTTGCCTACATTAACCCGGCAGCAGAGAACCTGTTTGCGTTAAGCAGCAAGAGCCTGCTGGGACATCCATTACAGCATGCCTTGACCCATACCGAGCAATTGGCCTCTGCGATGCAACAGGCTTTGAACAACAATGCCAGTTACATAGAGCACAGCCTGACACTGGGCACGTATGCCCATACCAGGTTGCAATTGCGTTGCACTGCCACACCGCTGCAGCTGGACAAACATTATCTGCTGCTGGAATTCAACCCGATAGACCGCCCGCTGAAACTGGCGCGGGAGGAGCAGATGCTGGACCAAACCCAGGCCAACCGCCTGTTGCTACGCAATCTGGCGCACGAGATTAAAAATCCTTTGGGCGGCATACGCGGCGCCGCACAATTGCTGGAACAGGAGCTGGAAAAGCCAGAGTTGCGCGAATATACCCAGGTGGTCATACAGGAAGCAGACCGGTTGCGTTCATTAATGGAAAAATTGCTGACGCCGCAACAAGCGCCTCATTTTAGTGCGCTGAATATTCATGAAGTGCTGGAACGGGTGCGCCGGGTGGTGCTGGCAGAAATGCCTACCGAATTAATAATTCTGCGCGACTATGACATCAGCCTGCCTGCCTTGCAGGGCGACAAAGAGCAATTGATTCAAGTGATGCTGAACTTGGTACGCAACGCAGCACAAGCCATGCATGGCCACGGCACCATCATCCTGCGTACCCGCATCGCCCGCCAGGTCACGCTGGTTAAAAAACGCCTGCGCCTGGCGATGATGGTACAAATAATTGACAATGGACCGGGCGTGCCTGAGCATTTGTATGACAAGATTTTTTATCCCTTGGTATCCGGACGGGCCGATGGTCATGGCTTGGGCTTAACCTTGGCGCAGGATTTCATTAATCAACACCAAGGCAGCATAGAGTTTGAAAGCGAACCGGGACGTACTTGCTTTACCGTGCTGCTGCCCCTGAGTTAACTGTGAGTTATTAAGGACGATAACTCAAGAATTAATTTTGGGAAAACGAACACTGTGAGGGTGCCTCTGAAAATTCAGAGTCCGCCCAAATGCCCCACAGGGGGACGCCGATCCGCTACGGGCAAAAACTATCCCGTGCGGAGTCGTCAGCAAGGCGCGGGGAAA
Source organism: Gallionellaceae bacterium (assembly GCA_031400735.1). Lineage (GTDB taxonomy): Bacteria > Pseudomonadota > Gammaproteobacteria > Burkholderiales > Gallionellaceae > Nitrotoga. The sequence continues at coordinate 15,924 of JANNQM010000121.1, read as the reverse complement.
ATTTTAGTTCCGGCTAACTTAAAAGTTACCCTACACTGAAACTTCGTTTTGCAGCGCCGCATATGGTGTATATGTCAGCAAGAATTTTTCCCCGCAACGCAGCAGTTGGGATGGAATCTGGATTTTAAGAGGTAGCCTATGAAACCTGTTTGGATTATTGACGATGACCGCTCCATCCGTTGGGTGCTGGAAAAAGCGCTGACCCGTGAGGGCATAGAATTTAAAAGTTTTGTTTCTGCTGATGAAGCGACACAAGCGCTGGCCCAGGGCGCGCCGCAAATTGTCATCAGCGACATCCGCATGCCGGGCAGCTCCGGCCTCGATCTGTTGCAAACATTGCGCGAGCAGCATCCCAATCTGCCAGTCATTATTATGACCGCCTATTCAGACCTGGAAAGTGCTGTTTCTTCTTTTCAGGGCGGGGCGTTCGAGTACCTGCCCAAACCCTTTGATATCAACAACGCGGTCGAATTAATCCAGCGCGCACTGGAAAACAGCCGGCGAAAAAATGTCTCGACTGAAACCACGCTGGCCGCCCCGGACATACTGGGACAAGCCCCGGCCATGCAGGAAGTTTTTCGCGGGATAGGCCGCCTGGCACATTCGCACGCTACGGTATTAATCAATGGCGAATCTGGTTCCGGCAAAGAGTTGGTTGCGCATGCGCTGCATAGACACAGCCCGCGCTCAAACAAACCCTTTGTGGCCATTAACACCGCTGCCATCCCTAAGGATTTGCTGGAATCAGAACTGTTCGGCCATGAGCGCGGTGCATTTACCGGCGCCACGACTACGCGTCACGGACGTTTTGAGCAAGCAGACGGCGGCACATTGTTCCTGGATGAAATTGGCGATATGCCGGCTGAGTTGCAAACCCGCTTGCTGCGCGTGCTGTCAGATGGCAATTTTTACCGCGTCGGCGGCCACCAGCCGATCAAGGCCAATGTGCGCATCATCGCCGCGACCCATCAGAATCTTGAGGACAGGGTAGCGCAGGGATTATTCCGCGAAGACTTGTTTCACCGCCTTAACGTCATCCGCCTGCGCTTGCCGCCACTGCGCGAACGGCGTGAGGATATTCCACTGCTGGCCAAATATTTTATGCAGAAGAGCGCGCGTGAACTGGCCGTGGAGCAAAAATTGCTGAGTGAAGCGGCGCTGCAGTACCTGATGGCCCAGGAATTTCCCGGCAACGTGCGGCAACTGGAAAACCTGTGCCACTGGTTGACCGTGATGACCCCGTCGCAACAAATTGAAATTGCCGACCTGCCACCGGAATGGCGCGAGGCATCGGCCAGCGCTGCCACATCGGAAGGCTGGCGCAATGCGCTAGCGCAGCAAGTCGCGCTGGCACTGCAGCGCGGCGACCAAAATATTCTGGACAGCTTGGGCCGCCAGTTTGAAAGTACGCTGATCACCCAAGCCTTGCAGCATACCGGCGGCAGGCGCATTGAAGCCGCCACGCTGCTGGGCATGGGACGCAACACGCTGACCCGCAAAATTCAGGAATTAGGTTTGGAATGATCCTAAATACCTCACCTCAGAGGCACAGAGGCACAGAGAAAGGCCATAATCAATGACTTTGGCGTAGGGTCTCTCACCCAGCGGGTAGTACTGCCTGGCAGCACCACGCTTTGTTTTCCTCTGTGCTCTCTGTGCCTCTGTGGTTTAAGTGAGTTTTTTCAGGATAATTCGGTTACGACAGCGTAATTTCCGCCACCACCGGCGCATGGTCGGAAGGCCGTTCCAGCTTGCGTGGCTCGATATCTATTGAGCACGCGGTGCAATTTGGCCGCAGTGCCTGGCTAACCAAAATGTGGTCTATGCGCAGTCCCATCTTGCGCCGGAATGCCATCATGCGGTAATCCCACCAGGTGTAGGACCTGTCCGGCTGCTCAAACAAACGGAAACTGTCATGCAACGCGAGCGCTTCCAGCGCCCGGAATGCCGCCCGCTCTGGCTCACTGACCTGCACATTGCCGACCCAGGACAGCGGGTCATGCACGTCGCGGTCTTCAGGCGCGATGTTGTAATCGCCCAGCACCACCAGTTTCGGATGCTGCAGTAATTCGCCCTGCAACCATTCGCGCAAGGCAGCCAGCCAGGATAATTTGTACTGGTATTTATCCGAGTCCACGCTTTGCCCATTCGGCACGTAAATGCATACTACGCGCACACCATTGATCGTGGCTGAGATAACCCGCTTCTGTTCATCTGGAAAATTGGGCATGCCGACTACGACATTGTCCGGCATGGTTTTGCTGAGAATGGCGACGCCGTTATAGGTTTTTTGTCCGCTGAAAACAGTTTGGTAGCCGGCTTGCAACAATTCGGCGTGGGGAAATTGACTGTCCAGTTGCTTGGTTTCCTGCACACATAAGACATCGGGCTGGTTTGTCGCCAGCCACTCCACCACATGCGGTAGCCGGACCTTCAGTGAATTGACGTTCCAGGTGGCGAGCCGCATTTATGGGGAGGATTGCTCTTCCTGCTGTTTCAACGCTTCAGCTTGTTTTGCAGCAAGTTGATCAGCTTGCGCCTGCACGGCCTTGGCTTTTTCCAAGGCTGCGCGCTGGGTTTCAAACAACTTGGCAGACTCCGATTCCGGCAGCGGGGGGTCTTGCGGTTTTTCGCGGCAACCGGCGCTTGCTAGCAGCGTAAGCAGCAGTAGAGCAATGATGTGCCCGTTGCCTATCAAGCTTGGTTTTTTCGTTGCGGATTGCATAGGAGCCTCCGATAACAATAAATTGATGACGCTAAAAATTTTCTGGACATGGGTTACGGTTTTGTCGGAATATCCGGATAGCCCGCCGCCCCCAGCTCATCGTTCCACTGCCTGGCCTGAAGCCCCTTCAGCCATACCTTGCCTACCGCTAGTGATGGTACGCCCTCGCTGCCTGACAGTTGCTTGAAGGCGGCGAAGTCTTCCGGGGTCTTCAAGTTTTTTTCCTCAAACGGCACGCCGCGCTTGCGCAATAAATCGCGCGCTTCCTGGCAAATTTCACCGCAATTTTCCGCAACATACAATACCACCGGGAAATTTTGTTTGGCGCGGCGGATTTCATAGGGCAAACCAGCATCCGGATCGGCAGGTCCGGCACCCAGTTTCTTTTTCTCCAGGCTGGGCACCGCCGCCGGGATATCGCTGTAATGAACACTGCCGGATTCATCCACCCAGCGATACAACTCGTCTGCTGACGCTCCACTCCCCATCAACAGTATGGTTGCCATTAAAATTAATTTATTCATTTTTTCTATTGCTTAATTTGTTATCAAGCCATTGTGCCTCAACAACGCGTCGATAGTCGGCTCGCGGCCACGAAATGCCACGAAGGATTGCATCGCATCACGGCTGCCACCGACCGCCAGTATTTCGTCGCGGAAGCGCAGGCCTACCGTCATATTGAGTACGCCGCTTTCCTCAAACAGGCTGTAAGCATCCGCAGACAAGACTTCGGCCCATTTGTAACTATAATACCCCGCCGCATATCCTCCGGCAAAGATATGCGAGAAGCTGTTTGGAAAACGGTTGAACGCCGGTGGAATCAGCACCGCCACCTCACGCCGCACTTCGTCCAGCAGTTGCTGTATGGTTTGCCTGCCATGCGGGTCATAAACACTATGCATGCGCATGTCGAACAGCGAAAATTCTATCTGGCGCAAGGTTTGCAAACCGCTCTGGAAATTTTTGGCGGCCAGCATCTTGTCAAACAGCGCGCGCGGAAGTTTTTGGCCGGTGTCGGCATGGCGCGTCAAGTCCTGCAATACATCCCATTCCCAACAGAAATTTTCCATGAATTGGCTGGGTAATTCCACCGCATCCCACTCTACGCCATGGATGCCGGATACGTCCAGGTCTTCCACTTGCGTCAGTAAATGATGCAAGCCGTGGCCGAATTCATGGAACAGCGTAATCACTTCATCGTGCGTGAACAAGGCCGGCTTGCCTCCCACCGGTGCGGCGAAATTGCAATTCAGGTAGGCCACCGGGGTTTGCAGTCCGGTTTTTGTGCTGCGTCGCGTTATCGCATCGTCCATCCACGCGCCGCCACGTTTGCTGTTGCGCGCATACAGGTCAAGATAAAACTGGCCGACCAATTCCCGCGCGCCATTCCGAATGTCATAAAAGCGCACTGATTCGTGCCATGCCGGAGCCTGAGATGGACTTATGGTCAACCCATACAATGTTCCCACCAGCTTGAACATGCCTGCCAGCACGCTGTCTTCGGGGAAATATTGCTTCACTTCCTGCTCTGAAAAAGCGTAACGCTGCTGGCGCAAATGTTCGCTGGCATAGCTGACATCCCAGGCTTGCAGTTCTTTAATGCCCAGTTGGTCTTGGGCAAACTGACGCAGCTGGGCCAAATCTTTTTCGCCGTAAGGTTTGGCACGTTGCGCCAATTCGCGCAAGAAAATTTCTACCTGTTGCGGCGTGTTGGCCATTTTGGTGGCCAGCGACAATTCGGCAAAATTGGCAAAGCCCAGCAGGCGCGCTTCTTCCTGGCGCAACTTGAGTATCTGTACCATCAGCGGCGAATTATCCAGCTCGGGATTGCCCTGTTCACTGGCACGGGTGCTATGTGCAATGTACATGCGTTCACGCAATGCACGATTATCGGCATATTGCATCAGCGGCCCATAGGATGGCGCTTGCAATGTAAACAGCCAGCCGGGCTTTTTGACATGTGGCGTGGGACGGACCGCACCAGCTTCATTCATCTTTTTTTCTGCTGCTTCTGCTGCGACCTGGCGTTCATCAGCCGGTATGCCAGACAACTCGGCTTCGGCTTCCACCACCCAGGAATAGGCATTGGTGGCATCGAGAATATTGTCGGAGTAGCGCGAACATAAGGTGGACAGCTGTTCCTGGATTTCCAGGAACCGCGCCTTTTTATCCGGCGACAGTTCGGCGCCGCCGAGACGAAAATCGCGCACTTCGTTTTCAATTACTTTCTTGCGCGCCGGGCTTAATGTGGCGAATTCAGCGCTGTCGTGAATGGCCTTTACCTTGTGGAACAGCGCAATATTTTGCGCCATTTCAGCATAATATTGGGAAATTTTGGGCAGGTTGGCGTTGTATGCTTCGCGCAACTCCGGTGCATTCATCACTGCATTCAGGTGTGAGACCTGGCCCCAAGCCCGCGCCAGCCGTTCGTTGCTGTCAGCCAATGGCTGGATAAAATTATCCCAAGTGGGATGAGCAGAATCAGCCAGCAAAGCAGCAGTCAGCGCGCGGCCTTGCGTCAACAGTTGGTCCACCGCCGGGGCAATGTGCTGTGGCTGAATTTCCGCAAAACGTGGCAAGCCGGTAAAATCGAGTAATGGATTGGTGGGCATCAAAGACTGCCTTTCGTTGTGGGATTCAGGGTAATAGGTATCAGGAAACCATGAGTAAACCGAAGCTGAAATCTGTTGATGCAGGAATGTCCAAACCTAAAACAAATCTACCTTGCCCTGAGAATTGGATACCGTGATACGCGAGCGGTACTGCTGTTCCCGTTCTATGATGGTGTCGTTATGTACATTGCGCAGCTTTCGCACCAGAACCTTGCCACTATGCGGAAAGAAATAAATTTTCCGGGGATAAATATCCAGCAGGTCCTTGGCCAGCACCTCAATGTTTTCTGTTTGCAGATAATTCAGCGCAAATTCGGCATTGCGTTCACCGACGTTGCTCACAGTAAAACCCTGCATTACATTCCCGCCGCCAAATAATTTGGCCTGCAAATTATTGCGCCTGGCGCCCATTTTCAGCAGGTCGTTAATCATTTTTTCCATCGCGTAAGTGCCATAATGGGCTAACGGGCTGGACAAGTCTGCGGGGTTGCCCACATTGCCACTGTCGCCCGGCAACATGAAATGATTCATGCCGCCCATGCCGCTATCGCGGTCGCGGATGCAAGCCGCTACACACGAGCCCAACACCGTCACCAGCGCCAGGTTGCGCTTTGTGACGTAGTATTCCCCGGGCAATATCTTGACCGCACTGATGTTGAAATTTTTGTCGTGATACAGGTTGGGTGACTGTGTATCTTCGTAACTCGCATGATTCGATTTCATAAGTGTTTTTATTCTCGTTGCTTATTGCGGTACGCTGTTACGCGTAGCCTGCATGAAATAACCTCCAGATTCACCCAGGTTCCAATACTCCGCTCTATAACGGCAGCTACAAACCTTGCTGTCTCAGCTAAAATTCCTGCCATTCCTCATCTTCGGAGCTTTCCTGAAGCGCCTTGTATTTGCCCGGCGATTTTTTTGCGGGGGGGGTCATGTCACGCTTCACGGCCTGGCTGAGAGCTGGCCTGGCTAATGACTCATGGCGTGGTGTGACCTCTTTGACTGGGTGTGCAGCACCCATCACATCACCCAGCTTGAATATACTGACTGACGTGGCCAGATTCTGCGCTTCTTCTTCCAGCGACTCTGCGGCAGCGGCAGCTTGCTCTACCACTGCGGCATTCTGTTGGGTCACTTCATCCATCTGGGTAATGGCCTTGTTGACCTGCTCAATTCCGGAGCTCTGTTCTATCGACGCAGCGGAAATTTCCGCCATGATGTCGGTTACCCGTTTTACCGCCGTCACCACTTCATCCATGGTCTTTCCGGCTTCATCCACCAGTTTGGTTCCGACATCCACTTTACCTACCGAATCCCCGATCAAGGCTTTTATTTCCTTGGCTGCGGCAGCTGAGCGTTGCGCCAGGCTGCGCACCTCTGAAGCTACCACGGCAAACCCCCGCCCTTGCTCCCCGGCACGCGCCGCTTCCACGGCGGCGTTCAGCGCCAGGATATTGGTCTGAAAGGCAATGCCTTCGATGACACTGATGATGTCGACGATTTTTCTGGAAGATTCATTGATAGAACCCATCGTAGTGACCACCCGGCCCACCACATCACCGCCCTTGACTGCGATATCGCTGGCACCTTTCGCCAGCTGGTTAGCCTGTTTGGCATTTTCGGCATTCTGCTTGACGGTAGAGGTCAGCTCTTCCATTGAAGAGGCCGTTTCCTGCAGTGCCGAGGCCTGTTCTTCAGTGCGCTGGGAAAGGTCGGTATTGCCCGCCGCAATTTCCTTGGTTGCGGTGGTAATGGTGTCGACGCTGGTCCGGACATTACCTACGATTCTGTACAAACTGTCATTCATGTCTTTTAACGCCTGCATCATCAAGCCCGTTTCATCGGTGGACTTGATCTCAATTTTTGAAGTCAGGTCACCTGAAGCCACGGTATTGGCCAGCTGAACCGCCCGCACCAACGGCCGGGTAATGCTGCGTACCAGCAATAGCGAAATGACAAATATTGAAAAAAGCGCAATGCCCATGGTCACGGTAATGGTCTTTTTTATCACGGCACCACGTGTCAGCCCGGTATCCTGGGCTTCGTTCATGGTTTCCGCCATCAGGTCACCCAATGCCATCATCGTTCCGGCCAGTATCCTGAACGTATTTATGTATTCAGGCAGGCGCGCATTGGCCGCGGCAACATCTTCGAACGCAAGCTGAGCCACCGAGTTAGCGGTGGTAATGTACATATCAATCGCGGGTTGCGCTTTTTTCAAAATGTCCTTGATGTCCTGCTTTAGCGGCAACGCAGTATTTTTAGCTATGTTTTCCCGGAATATAGTGGAATGCTCTTCCATATCCCGCAGGATTGTATTTTTTACGCTGGCCTTTTTTTCACTGTCTGCTTTTTCTGCCCCAGCCTGCAATGCAGCCAGCACATCACCATGTAATGCAATGCGCATCGTGTCGGCCTGCATTTCATTGCGCTGGGCGGACGAAGTTAGCACTATCTCGGCCATTGCTTCAGCCAAGAGATTTGTCCCCCAGTAACCAGCAGCGGAAACAATGCCCACGAATATCAAGCTGAGCAGCGCAGTGGCTAATAACCGTTGTTTGATGCTGAATGAAAATGTCATGCTTCGCCTCTCCTCTGCCATTATTCTCTATAAATTTTTATGGCGCGTTTGTTCAACAACTTTGGGCACCGGCACCCTTAACCTATAATAGATGCCGCAAAATCCAATCACCATTGCCGCATTTGCGAATAGCAGGGCAATTGAATTTGCGGCTTCCAGTATTAATATTTTTGCAGCAACTTCACATTTGCTGGCGGCGAACTTACATAACCCACCGCCCCCGGAGTATTTCTAACGAAATTGATGACTTCGGCATCCCCCGACTTGGTTATGGGTGCCGTCAAAGCTGCACGGAAGCCCTTTTTTATCCACAACGCCGCGTATTTGCCGGCATCCATGCTCAGCACCTTGTCAAGGAAATCCGCTTGCACAGCGGCATTATCCACCGGAACCAGTTTTATTGCGCCGGCAAATTCCTGTTCGCCCTTGTACACTTGCTGCACTTCAGACTGGGTTAATTCAACACTGGGGTGGGCAATCACATAAACGTTTCCTGCCATGGCTGCTGCGGACGCAGTCAACACAATAAATCCCAAGCCCCAAAAAGATTGCTTTGCGATTGTATGGAATCTCATGATTTCCCCCTTAGAAACGGATTGAATATTGAGCACGGACTTCTTTATAGCTCCCATTATCCGGGCCACTAGTCGGAATACCGTCGCTTTCCTTGGTGCGGTTCACTTCCAGCTTGAGCGCCGCATTTGCGTTCATCATGTACCGCGCGCCAACGACCTCGCGCTTGTATGTCACGCCATAGGCTTGCGTATTGAAATACGGATCAGCCTGGTCCAGCGAAGCCTTTTCCCATCTCAGGTAAGGCAACCATTTGTCTCCGACAGCGTACCCTAGCTGGGCAAAGCCCAGCCAGCTGGAGTTCGACGTTGTCACACCAGGCACGGTCAGATCCTCGTTTTTGAAACGGTAGTATTCGACTATGCTTTCCCAGTTATCGTCTTCATAAGCGCCGTATAAGCCAGTCATTTTCACACTGACTTCGCCCAAACCTGCTGGCGAGCCATCTTCTATATTCACACGCTCGGAAAAACCATGTACGCCAACGGCCATGCCGCCCATTTTGTAGGCCACATTCACACCAACCAGCATGTTGTTATTGCTGTCACGCGCATTATTGATGGTCAAATATCCGCGGTTAGAGGGGGTAGTAACAGTACCTACATCAATAATGGCATTACCGTTGCCGACATATACGTCATAATTCAATTTCGCATTGCCCACAGGCACGCCGCCCGTCGCCCATGCACCCATCACATGCGCCGGCATCAGGCCGCCCTTGTCCTCAAAATCGATGAATCGCGGGCGGGTTATCGAGGTCTGGATTTGTGCGCCGTGGTGGAACGCCGTGTTCCAGTAACCATAGGGGGCATGGAAGCGGCCGGCCCAAGCGGTGAGTTGGTCGTTAAATGTATAACCGACCTGGATACGCTCAAGATCAGTCGCCAATCCGTCCGGCAGAAATTCAAAAATCAGTTCGATCAGCGCCTTGCTGCGGTCAGTAAATTGTGGCGTCAGGTAAAAATCCAGCGCGTTCGCCCAGAATCCATGGCCTGCCTGGTCCAGGCGGGTTTCATTATTGCTGGCCCGGGTAAAACCAACATCGGCAAAACCATGCACCGGAATGCCCCCTCCGGTTGCCCCTTTGCTGTCACTTTCAACCAATTGCCCAAGGTCCCTTTCGACCGTGGCCAGCCGGGCCTTGAGATCGGCTATCTCATCGGCCGATGCCGGACTTATGAACAAGTGGCTGGCTGCAAGCACCATTACGCATTGCGTAACCAGATTAAGGTTGTGTTTGTTAATCAGACTTTTCATTGCTCCTCCTGTTTTTTTAGTTTCAAAAGTACGCCGCCACCTAACAACCTGCTCCTTCCCTGCTTAGCTCTACCACATTGCTGCCATTAACCCTTTTCCAGTATATCCCAGCAATCCAATTAACGTCCCCGCCGGGCATTGGGTGTGTCGTTTATTTTTCGCTTATTTTTTCCATCAGTTCCATATCGCTGCTGGCCATCAACTTTTCTATATCCACCAATATCAACATGCGCTCGTCTACCGTGCCTAAACCCATAAGGTATTGGGTATCAAAAGTACCGCCAAACTCCGGAGCGGGTTTTATCTGCTCCGGTTTTAACGACAGCACGTCGGAAACTCCATCCACCACCATACCTACGACTCGTTTGGCAATATTCAGGATGATCACGACGGTCAATTCGTCGTAAGTGACCTGGCCCAGATTGAATTTGATGCGCATGTCCACAATCGGCACGATGATGCCACGCAAGTTGATCACTCCCTTGATGAATTCGGGCGTGTTGGCGATTGCGGTAACCGCATCATAGCCGCGAATTTCCTGCACCTTCAGGATGTCTATGCCGTATTCTTCTTTGCCCAGCGTAAAGCTGAGGAATTCGTTATTGCCCGCCGGCGAATGGCTGCCTGCTGAATTTTCTTGTGCCGTGGATTGCATCATTCCCCTCCAATAATTCTGTTGCTCAGGCAGCTTCTCGCAGCGAGACTTCCTGGTTTATTCGCACCAGGGCAGCTACGTCCAGTATCAATGCCACGCGCCCATCCCCCATGATAGTCGCGCCCGATATATACGGTATCCGGCGATAATTTGACTCCATGCTCTTGAGTACAACTTGGTGCTGTCCTATCAGTTCGTCTACTGCGAGGGCGATTTTTTTTCCATTGGCCTCCAGCAAAACCAGTATCCCCTGTTCCGGCTGGGTAATTTTGGTTTGGATATTGAATATCCTGTGCAGGGCAATGATAGCCAGATATTGGCCGCGCACATGCACTACATGGCCACCGCTCATGGTCTTGAGGTCAGCTGAATAGCCGGGTAACGATTCGACGATGGCATTCAGCGGAATAATGTAAGTTTGCGCCCCAACAGCCACCGATAGCCCGTCGAGAATAGCCAGCGTCAATGGCAAACGTATCGTGACGGTCATGCCTTTGCCTTCCACTGAACCCAGCTCAACCCGGCCCCCGAGATCGTCGATGTTGCGCCGCACCACATCCATGCCCACCCCACGGCCGGAAAGGTCAGTTACCACCTCTGCCGTGGAGAATCCCGGCTCCATGATCAGCGCCCAGATATCCTGGTCGGTCATGTCTTCATGCAATGGCATTCCGCGTTCGCGTGCTTTTTGCAAAATCCGGCCACGGCTTAATCCTCCGCCATCGTCCGATACTTCAATGACCACATTGCCGCCTTGATGGAAGGCTTTGAGGGTAATGGTACCGGCCGGGTTTTTGCCGACTGCAACACGTTTTTCAGGCGACTCTATACCGTGATCCAGGCTGTTGCGTACCAGATGAGTCAGCGGGTCGGATATTTTTTCGATTAGCCCTTTGTCCAGCTCGGTACTTTCCCCCACCATCCTGATTTCTACCTGTTTGTTCAGCTTGCCCGCCAGATCACGCACCAGCCTTGGGAAACGGCTGAACACAAAGGCGATCGGCATCATGCGTATCGACATGACTGCTTCTTGCAAGTCACGGGTATTGCGTTGCAGTTGATGCAGGCTGCGCTGCAAATTTTCGTTTTCCGAAGTTTCATCTTCCGCCGCTTGCGTCAGCATGGCTTGGGTGATGACTATCTCGCCCATCAGGTTAATCAGCTGATCTACTTTCTCAACTCCCACCCGTATCGAAGTGGCTTCTGCCTGCGAGGTCACCATTTTATCGGTGGCCCGTTTGCCGGTACGCACGTCTTCTGCCCCTTCAGCATCAATCGCACGTCGACCATAATGGGCAGTTTCGGGTGCTTTTTCTGCGGTGACCGGAACCGAAGACTGCGGACTTACCGCACCTGCATCTGCCACCGGATCGGGAATGTCCTCAAAAAAGCCGAAGCCTTGCTCGTCTTCCTGCTTGGCTTGTTCTTCCGCTGTTTCAGTAAACAACCCGTAACTCAAATCTTCGGAGACGGCTGGCTTGGTGGATACAGGCAAGTCTACGGTTAATCGGGCCAGTTTTTCACATACCGCCAGTACCGCCCCCGTGTCTTCTTCGCCCTCGCCACGATGCCGGGCCAGCTGCATTGAGATAACATCGCCCGCTTCGAGAAAGGCATTGACCATTTCCACGGTCAGCGTCATTTCCTGTTTGCGTAATTTATCGAGTAGTGTTTCGAGGATGTGCGTGACATCGGTCATGTCACTGAAGCCAAACGTAGCTGCGCCGCCCTTGATGGAATGCGCCGCCCGGAAGATCGCATTCAGATCATCCATGGAGGGTTGTGCAACGTCTAATGCCAGCAGCAGCGTCTCCATTTCTGCGAGATGCTCGGCGGTTTCCTCAAAGAAAAGCTTATAGAACTGGCTTAAATCTATACTCACCGGGCTCCTCTTATTTCCTGATAGAAACAATGCTGTTTAGCTTGGATTTTTTTCCGGGTTTTTTCCGGCGGCAGCGCATCCGACCCAGACGAGTTTATTTTTCTTTGAAAAATCCGTAATCGTCCTGCTCTTCCTCTGCTGCGGTTTCGGGTTTGACCTGAGGTTGCTGGCCAAAAAATCCATAATCGGAATCTTCTGCTTGTTCGGTTGCTCCCTGTTTTGCCTTGGCGGCAGCGGAGCTGTCGGCACCATCCGGACTGGTTACCAGGAATTTCTCCAGCTTGGCGCAGATGGTACCTACTGCATTAGCATCAACCTTTCCACCATCACGGTGGATGGCCGATTGCCGGGATATCACATCGCCTGCTTCCAGCAGGGCACTGGACATTTCATCAGTCAGCGTCAATTCCTGCTTGCGTAATTTTTCCAGCAGCGTTTCGAGAATCTGGGTCACTGCGGTCATATCGTTGAACCCAAGGGTTCCCGCGCCGCCCTTTTTTATATAAGTAGCCACAAATTAACCAATCACTTTCTTGATGACTTCCAGCAATTTTTGCGGCCCCAAAGGCTTCACCAGCCAGCCGTTGGCACCGGCCTCCTTGCCCTGTGCTTTGATGTCATCACTGGATTCGGTGGTTATCATCAGAATGGGTACGCTGCGATAGGAGGGCATCGCACGCAAGTTCTTGATCAGGGTAAGACCATCCATGCGTGGCATGTTCTGGTCGGTAAGTACCAGGTCGGCAGTTTTGTGCTGGGCTTTTTCCAGCGCCTCCTGTCCATCGCTGGCCTCAATGACATCATAGCCTGCGCTCTTGAGCGTGAATGCCAGCATCTTCAGGATGGCACCTGAATCATCAGCAACGAGTACTGTCTTTGCCATTCAATTCTCCAAAACTTGCAGCCGGGTTTATTTTATCACTTGGAACGGTAATCGAAACAGTGACCTTAGTATTGAACAGCCATTTCCCCCAAAAGCCGTAGCATACATCTTAACCCATTGCATCGCAGGAAACTCCTAATTAAACATACTATTCGGTTTGATACACAATTTGGCCGTTTACCAGCGTGTAGCAAACTTTCCCTTTTAATTGCATATTCAGGAAGGGCGTATTCTTGCCCTGGCTTTTGAGCGCGGACGGCTCTACTTTCCAGTACAGCTCGGGGTCGAATATACAGATATCCGCTACCGCTCCGACGCCCAGGTGGCCTGCATCCAGGCCCAGGATATGCGCCGGTAGCTGCGTTACCTTGGCTATTGCATCCAGCAGTCCATGCCTGCCCTGTTCTGCCCACTTGAGCGCCAGCGGCAACAGCAATTCCAGCCCGGTGGCTCCGGATTCCGCTTCGGCAAAAGGCAATTGTTTGGCATCCTCATCCACCGGCGAATGGTTGGAACATATCGCATCTATGGTTCCGTCGTGCAACCCGGCGCACAAGGCATCACGGTCACGCAAACTGCGCAATGGCGGCACCAGGTGGCAATTGGAATCAAAAAAACCGATATCAATTTCTGACAGGTGAATATGGTTCATCGATACATCGCAGGTCAGCGGCAAACCCTGCTGTTTGGCGGCACGCAGCAGCGCTACGCCTTCTGCGCTGGATATGCGGCAGATATGCAGGCGCGCGCCAGTTTCGCGCGCCAGTTGCAACATGGTGGCCAGCGCAATCGTCTCAGCACACACCGGGATTGCCGGTAAACCCAAGCGCGTGGAGACTTCGCCATCATGCGCCACGCCGTCGCGCGCCAAAAAACTGTCTTGCGGACGCAGCCAGACACTGAAACCAAACGTAGCTGCATATTGCATCGCGCGCATCAGCACGCGGGTATCGGTCAGCGCTGCGTCGGCCTGGCTGAATGCAACGCACCCGGCATCGACCAGTTCCGCCATCTCAGTCAGTTCTACCCCTTTCAGGCCGTAAGTCAGCGCACCTACCGGATAAACGCGCGCCTGGTTCAATTCGCGCGCGCGGTGTTTAAGCATTTCCACCAGTGCCGGTTCATCCAGTGGCGGATCGGTATCCGGTGGGCAGGCCAGTGAGGTGATGCCGCCGGCGACTGCCGCGGCCATTTCTGATTCCAGTGTAGCCTTGTATTCGTATCCAGGTTCACGCAAGCGGGCGGCCAGGTCGATCAGGCCCGGAGCCACCACCAATCCTTTGGCGTCAATAATCTTGTCAGCAGCAAACCCTGCCGGCGCCACCCCCACCGCCGCAATTTTTCCTGCGGCAATGAATACATCGCTCAACGCATCAACATTATTTTTTGGATCTGCCAGGCGACCGTTTTTGATGTGGATGTTCATTTTATTTTCCCGCCAGCATGCTCATCACTGCCATTCGCACCGCGATACCGAAAGTTACTTGCGGCAGGATCACCGAATTAACGCCATCGGCCACGCTGGAATCAATTTCAACACCGCGGTTCATCGGGCCCGGATGCATCACAATGGCATCCGGCCTGGCCTGCGCCAGCTTGTCCTGGTTCAAGCCGTAATACTTGAAATATTCCTGCGCACTGGGCAACGCTGCACCTTGCATGCGTTCATTTTGCAGCCGCAACATCATCACCACATCCACATCGCGCAGGCCTTGTGCCATGTCGTGGTAAATATGCACGCCCATTTGTTCCACGCGCGCGGGCAACAAGGTTTTGGGCGCAATCACGCGCACTTCCGGCACGCCCAGCGTAGTCAAGGCGTGTATCTGCGAGCGCGCGACACGCGAGTGCAGTATGTCGCCGACTATGGCCACGCGCAAATTGTGAAATTCTTTTTTGTAATGACGTATCGTAAACATGTCGAGCAAGGCTTGCGTAGGGTGCGCATGACGACCGTCACCGGCATTGATCACATGAATTTCCGGCGCGACATGTTTGGCGATCAGGTGCGCCGCGCCGCTTCGCCTCTCGCAGGTATGGCACGAGGTGAATGTTCGATTGGTTCGGATTCGCACCCCAGATCACGATGCAGCGCGCGTGCGCGAAATCGGGAAGGTCGGCGCACGCCATCTTCGGATAGAGCGCGAGCGTCGCAAGGCTCGTCGCCGACGCGCAGAGCGTGCGCGCAAGCCGCGACGCGCCGAGCCTGCGGAAGAATCGCCGGTCCATCACGCCTTCGGAGAGAAGCCCGTTCGAACCGCCGTAGAAATACGGGAGGATCGCCTCGCCGCCATCGCACTCGAGAATCGCATTGAATCGCGACGCGATCGTCTCGATCGCCTCGTCCCACGTGATGCGCTCGAACTCCGCGGCGCCCTTCGCGCCGACGCGCTTCATCGGGTAGAGCAGCCGGTCGGGCCCGTAGAGCCGCTTTGCGAAGCCGCGCACCTTCGAGCAGATGAAACCGTTGGTGATCGGGCTTACGCTGTTCGCGTCGATCGACACGACGCGGCCGTCCTCGATCGAAACATCGAGCGAGCAACGATCGGGACAGTCGAGGGGGCAAACCGAGTGACGGGTGAGCGCGCTCATGGGCGCCAGTATCCGCCGCGCTTCGCGGGCCCGTCAATGCCGAGGAATCCTACAGACGCCGCGTTCGCGCCTCGATAAGATCGCGCGCGGCATGAGCGACACTCACTCCGCGACTCCGCCCCGCGTCGGGGGCGCACGCGCCCTCGTTTTCACGCTCGCGATCG
>JANNQM010000120.1:0-32673 GCA_031400735.1 Gallionellaceae bacterium | reverse complement strand
GGACCAGGTAAAAATGGAAAAGCAAAGTGCCCAGGAGAACGAAGAACGCTTGAAGGTGGTGATCGATAACGCCGGTGAGGGCATTATTACGGTCGATGCAAAGGGTGAGGTTCAATCATTTAATTCCGCAGCAGAAGCTATTTTTGGCTGCACGGCAGAAGAAGCCGCCGGCCGGAATATTGCAAAATTTGTTCCGGAATTCCTTAATGGTAGCGTGGGTGAGTGGGAAATGATGGCGCGGCGTGTTACCGGGGAAGAATTCCCGGTTGAAATGTCTGTGCGGGAAGCGCACATGCACAGTGTCTCACAGTTCGTTTGCATACTACGCGATATCACTGAACGCAAAGTGGCAGAGAAGCGGTTAAACCAACTGGCAAACTATGACAGCCTGACGGGCCTGCCTAACAGAAATTTGTTCAAGGACAGGCTAACCCAGGCAATCCGGCGCGCAGAGCGCAATCAAAGCCTGGCTGCGCTGTTATTCCTGGATGTTGACCGGTTCAAAATAATTAATGACACCTTGGGCCATGATGCCGGGGACCAGCTGTTGCAGCATGTGGCAAAAACCTTGACCGGCATTTTGCGTAAGTCCGATACGATCGCTATCGCGGTTGCTGGTGAGGCCTTGGAACCCGGTAATGAATCCACAATTGCCCGTTTGGGTGGCGATGAATTCACCATTATTATCGAGAATTTCAGCAAAGAAGAATTTGTAGCTACGATTGCGCAAAAAATCATAGATGCATTTGCCAAGCCGGTGTATTTGACGGGTCACGAGTTGTACGTTTCAGTTAGCGTGGGCATTGCAA
This sequence comes from Gallionellaceae bacterium, assembly GCA_031400735.1. Taxonomy (GTDB): domain Bacteria; phylum Pseudomonadota; class Gammaproteobacteria; order Burkholderiales; family Gallionellaceae; genus Nitrotoga. The sequence goes on along the minus strand of JANNQM010000120.1, from coordinate 31,864 downwards.
TTTATCCGTTGGACGATACCGGGCAGGAAAGCCTGATAAAAGATGCGGACAGCGCAATGTACCGTGCCAAGGAAACCGGACGGAATACCTATCAGTTCTATACCAAGGGCCTGAACAGTGCGGTTAGCGATAAGTTTCAGCTGGAGCGGGATTTGCGGCGTGCGATTGAATATGGCGAGTTTGTGCTGCACTACCAGCCTAAGGTAGATATTGCGAGCGGTAAAATAATCGGTGCAGAAGCATTGATGCGTTGGCACAGGCCTGGCAAAGGACTGGTCATGCCGGATGAATTTATTCCAGCATTAGAAGAAACGGGTTTGATATTACCTGTGGGGGACTGGCTGCTTCGGACAGCGTGCGCGCAAAACAAGGCATGGCAAAAAGAAGGTATCCCGCCATTCAAGATCGCGGTTAATTTTTCAGCACGGCAGCTTAAGCAAAAGGATATGGTGGGAAAAGTCTTGCAAATTTTGCGTGATGTGGACATGGAGCCAGGCTTCCTGGAGCTGGAGCTGACTGAAAGCATACTGATGGAACACTCTGACTCCAACATTACTGCATTGGATGAGTTTGCGCAGCAGGGAATCATGATATCAATTGATGACTTTGGAACGGGTTATTCTTCCTTAAGTTATCTGAAACGCTTTGCGATTCATGCCTTGAAAATTGACCAATCGTTCGTACACGACATTGTGACCAGCCCGGATGATGCCGCGATTGCCACTGCGATCATAGCTCTGGGTAACAGTTTGCGGTTAAAAGTTATTGCAGAAGGGGTAGAAACGGAAGAGCAGCTTGCGTTATTACGCAATATGGGATGCCACCAGGCGCAAGGATACCTACTGGGCCATCCTATGTCAGCGGAGGAATTTGCTGAGCATGTCCGCCAGTCTCTATTGCAACGGGAATAAAAAAGCCCGTTACTACGCGTAACGGGCTTTGATTGTTAACCCAGAGGGATCAGGGAGCCTGGATATTCGAGGCTTGCTTGCCTTTAGGACCTTGAACGATGTCAAAAGTCACTTTCTGGCCTTCTTTGAGGGATTTGAAACCGCACATGTTGATTGCGGAAAAGTGTGCGAACAGATCTTCGCTACCATCATCCGGAGTAATAAAGCCGAAACCTTTTGCGTCATTGAACCACTTAACTGTACCGTTTGCCATGTCTTACTTCCTTACTTAAAAAAACCGGGTGGATTCCCGTTAAACTGTTTGAATTCCAAGACCGCACATGGCAAAACCAGTACTGCAGGTAACTTGATTCAAACACCCACGCGCTTTTTACTCCTGTTTGACCGGTATCGTCAAGTACTTAATGCAAATTTTTGTGGAATATTTGAAAAAGTGGACTAAAGTGCCAATACGGAGCTAGTGATAATGTAGTATTAATATCGAATCATGGCAGCCAAAATGGCAACAAAACAAGATAACTCGTCCTTGCTTGAGGTAGAGCGCAGCAAGAGCAAACCGCCCAAATTATACAAGGTGGTGCTGTTTAACGACGACTATACGACTATGGATTTCGTAATTGAGGTTTTGCAAACATTTTTTTTGATGAATCGTGAACGCGCTACCCAAGTTATGCTCAAAGTACATCAGGAGGGTTCTGCGGTATGCGGTATTTACCCGAAAGATATCGCAGAAACCAAGGTGACACAGGTATCGGCATTTGCCAAGCAGCACGGACATCCGCTACGATGTGAACTGGAGGCAACATAAATCATGATCGCGCAAGAACTTGAAATCAGTTTGCATCTGGCATTTGTCGAGGCCCGACAGAAACGGCATCAGTTCATTACCGTGGAGCACCTGCTGTTTGCGATGCTGGACAATCCCTCTGCTGCCCATGTGTTGCGCGCCTGCGGAGCGGACATTGAAGAATTGCGCGCGGTGCTGGCTGATTTTATTAATACCCATACCCCCTTGGCGCCAGGCAATGACGAAGTAGACACCCAGCCTACAGTTGGTTTTCAGCGTGTAATCCAGCGCGCCATTCTGCATGTGCAATCTACCAACAGGAAAGAAGTCTCCGGGGCCAACATTCTGGTCGCGCTGTTCAGCGAGAAAGATTCCCATGCGGTATTTTTCCTGAATCAGCGCGCCATTACGCGGCTGGATGTGGTCAATTACATCGCCCATGGCATAAACAAGGTAACCCAGCCCGGCATACAGAAACCGACTGTGGATGCAGAAACAGAACAGGAAGCCAGCCAGAAGGGCGCTTTAACCGACTTTACGCTAGACCTTAATATGCAGGCATTGGCCGGCAAGATTGACCCGCTTATCGGGCGCGAAATAGAGTTGGAGCGTGTGATACAAACGCTATGCCGTCGGCGCAAAAACAATCCGTTATTGGTGGGCGAGGCGGGCGTAGGTAAGACCGCCATAGCCGAAGGTTTGGCACGGCGCATTGTGGAAAACGATGTTCCGGATACCCTTAAGGATGCCCATGTATATTCGCTGGATATGGGTGCCCTGCTGGCAGGCACCAAATATCGCGGTGATTTTGAGCAACGCCTGAAAGCGGTACTCAAAGAACTGGCCGATGCACCCAATGCCATATTATTTATTGACGAGATACACACCTTGATAGGGGCTGGGGCGGCTTCGGGCGGCACGATGGATGCCTCTAATTTACTCAAGCCTGCGCTGTCCAGCGGCGTGCTGAAGTGTATTGGGGCCACTACTTATCAGGAATATCGCGGCATATTCGAGAAAGACCATGCCTTGTCGCGGCGCTTCCAGAAAGTGGACGTGCCAGAGCCATCAGTGGAACAGACCATCGAAATCCTGAAGGGTCTGAAGCCGCGCTTTGAAACCCACCATGGCATTAAATACAGCGCAGCTGCGCTGACCAGTGCCGCCGAACTTTCCGCGCGCTTCATCAATGACAGGCATTTGCCGGACAAGGCTATCGACGTGATAGACGAAGCGGGTGCGGCGCAACGCATCCTGCCCAAATCCAAACAAAAGAAAGTGGTCGGCAAGCATGAGATCGAGGAGATTATTGCCAAAATCGCGCGTATTCCGCCGCGTACTGTTTCTTCGGATGACCGGAATACGCTGAAGACGCTGGATAGGGACCTGAAAGCCACGGTGTTCGGCCAGAATGCCGCCATCGATGTGCTGGCGCGGGCAATCAAAATGTCACGCAGCGGTTTGGGCAATCCGCAAAAACCTATTGGCAGTTTCCTGTTTTCCGGCCCCACTGGCGTCGGTAAAACCGAAGTTGCACGCCAGCTTTCTTATGTAATGGGTATGCCGCTGCACCGCTTTGACATGTCGGAATACATGGAGCGCCATGCGGTATCGCGCCTGATTGGTGCGCCGCCGGGCTATGTTGGTTTCGATCAAGGCGGCCTGCTTACGGAAGCCATCAGCAAGCAGCCGCATTGCGTGCTGTTGCTGGACGAAATCGAAAAAGCGCACCCGGATATTTTCAACATCTTGCTGCAAGTGATGGATCACGGCACGCTGACCGACAATAATGGACGCAAGGCGGATTTTCGCAATGTGGTTATTATCATGACCACCAATGCGGGCGCTGAAGCATTAAGCAAGACACAAATCGGTTTCAGCAAGAGCGCTGCCACCGGCGACGAGATGGCTGATATCAAGCGCATGTTCACGCCTGAATTCCGCAACCGGCTGGATGCGATTATTTCTTTCGCTGCTCTGAGCAAGGAAGTCATCCTGCGCGTAGTTGATAAATTCCTGATGCAACTGGAGGAGCAGTTGCATGAGAAGAAAGTGGATGTGATATTTACCGATGCGCTTAAGGATTTTCTGGCCAAAACCGGCTTTGATCCGCAAATGGGCGCGCGTCCAATGGCGCGCCTGATCCAGGACACGATACGCAGCGCCCTGGCCGACGAATTGCTGTTTGGTCGGCTGGCTAATGGCGGGAAAGTAACCGTAGATATTGATAGTGATGGCAAGGTTAAGCTGGAGTTTGTCGAAGAGGAAGTTGTTACTTGAATTAGATCACAATACTAATCACGGCTGGGGGAGGCCGTAAAAATGATGGAATTGAAACGCAGCAAGATATTTAATAACAAGCTGGACTACATGAATTTCGCTACTCCTACGGCCAAGGAGCTAATACAGTTTCTGCAGCAGTTCCCGCCGGAAACCCCTGTAGTTGCAACCTGGGGCGGAAACCGCAAGCGCATCGGCCATGGCCAGGTCATCAAAAATTATCATACCGGCAGTGAGCGTGATGCCTGTACGGTTGTGGAATTTGACGTTGAATTCTAGACTCCAGCGCGGATGTTCACCTGATTCTTCGTATCAGATTTAAATATTATCCTGCAAGCAGTTAATCAGACTGCAACGGCTGTTTCCTACCGCGGCCGCTTTGCCCCTTCTCCTACTGGCCCCCTTCATTTTGGCTCGCTTGTTGCTGCTGCCTGCAGCTACCTTGAGGCCAAGCAGCATGGCGGTAAGTGGTTAGTACGGATTGAAGACTTGGATGCACCGCGCAATATACCGGGCGCCACAGACAACATCCTGCGGGCTATGGAGCATTTGGGACTGCATTGGGATGAAACGGTGCTGTATCAAAGCCAGCGCAATTCGGCATATCGGGAAGCGCTGGACACATTAAAACGTAATGGTATGGTTTATCCGTGCGTATGCAGCCGCAAGGAGATTGCTGACTCTACGTTGCGTGGTATTGAAGGGCTGATTTATCCCGGAACGTGCCGCAATGGCATTGCAACCCCGGCGAACGCTGTGCAAACCGTGCGCGCCTATTCCTGGCGTGTGCACACTCAAGCCGAAGCAATCGTAGTGGAAGATGCTTTGCAGGGGCGCATATCGCAATCGGTGGAAAAGGAAATTGGCGATTTCACGGTGTTGCGTGCCGACGGAATATTCACTTACCAGATTGCGGTCGTGGTGGACGATGCATTTCAGGGCATAACTCACGTCGTTCGCGGCGCAGACTTGTTGTTATCCACGCCCCGCCAAATTTTTTTACAGCGCTTGCTTGGCTTGCCCCCACTCGCCTATGCGCATCTGCCTATTGCGATCAATGCCAGTGGTGAAAAGCTCAGCAAACAAACGCTGGCGCCGCTTGCCGACCTCAGTAATCCCGCAGCAATGGTGTTGCGTGTGCTGGAATTTTTGGGTCAGCATCCGCCGGCCGAACTAGCCGGTTATGATTTGGATTCTGTATGGAAATGGGCAATAGCCCATTGGGACTTTCGCAAACTTAATGGCATTAAAACAAAGTTAGCCAATTAGCTGGATTTTTTGCGCTGGCGGACAAACTCCACTATCGCGGGCAGGATGGAAATAAAAATAATGGCAAGGACCATTACCGTGAGGTTATCCCGGATCACCGGGATGTTGCCGAAAAAATAACCGCCTATGGTAAAGAAACTAATCCACACCACACTTCCCATCGCGCTGAACAACACAAAAACCCGGTAACGCATTCTGCCGATACCGGCTACAAACGGGGCGAAGGTGCGCACTACCGGCAGGAAGCGCGCGAATAATATCGTCTTGCCGCCATGCTTCCTGTAATACGCGCTCGTTTTATCCAGGTGTTCCTGTTTGAGGAAATGTCCGTTGGCGCGGGTGATCAGGCGCAAGCCGACCAATCGGCCTATCCAGTAGTTGGTATTGTCCCCGCTGAAGGCGGCCACAATCAATAACGGAACCAGCAGGCCCAATTCCAGCGAGCCCATGCCACACAGTGCGCCCGCCACAAAAAGCAGTGAATCGCCGGGCAGGAAAGGCGCAATCACCAAACCGGTTTCGCTGAATATGATCAGAAACAGTATGCCGTATATCCACACCCCATACTCCTGCGTCAGTGCCAGCAGGTGGGTATCAAGATTCAGGACAAGATCAATGAAGGACGCGAATAACTCCATTATGGAAGAGCTTGCTCGGCGGTTTTTTCCGGCTTGATGAAATCTTCGCGTGTGACGCCCAGCAGCATCAGGATGGGGCTGGCCACCAACACTGATGAATAAATACTGAACAGAATGCCTATGGTCAAGGCCAGCGCAAAGTAATGCAACGTTTCACCGCCCAGCAACAGCATCGCGGTAACCATCATTTGAGTGGAACCGTGCGTAATGATAGTGCGTGACATGGTGCGGGTAATGGCGTTGTCGATAATTTCGGCTACCTCTGCCTTGCGCATTTTTCGGAAGTTCTCGCGGATCCGGTCAAACACCACGACCGACTCGTTAACCGAATAACCGAGTACCGCCAGCACCGCTGCCAGTACCGAGAGAGAGAATTCCCATTGGAAAAATGAAAAAAATCCCAGGATGATCACGACGTCATGCAAGTTGGCAATAATCGCAGCGACCCCGAATTTCCATTCAAAGCGCAACCACAGGTAACCGGCTATGCCCAGTGAAACCAGCAGCAACGCCATCGCGCCATTTTCTACCAGCTCCTTGCCTACCTGAGGGCCAACGAATTCTACGCGGCGCATTTGCGCGCTGGGATCATGCTGCTGCAATGTAGTAAGCACCTGCTCGCTCAATTTTGCGCCCGAAGTATTCTGCTTCAACGGCACCTGGATCAGCACATCCATGCTGGAGCCAAAATTTTGCGCCAGCGCATCGTTCAGCCCGATGCCTGCTAACTGTTCGCGCACCTTGTTCAGGTCGGCAGGCTGCGAGTAATGTATTTCCATCACCGTCCCGCCGGTAAAATCCACCCCCAGATGCAGGCCGCGCGTGGCCAGGAAAAAAATCGCCAGCAGGAAAGTTATCAAAGAAATGGCCGTGGTGTAACGGCCATAGCTCATGAACGGGATATCGTGTTTAATCTTGAAAAATTCCATTTTTCTTTCCCTAACCAATCGAGACGGTAGACAAACGCGACTTGCGCCCGTATATCAGGTTGACCAACGCACGCGACACCAGTACCGAGCTGAACATCGAAGTCAGGATACCCAGGCACAGCACGACGGCAAAGCCGCGTATCGGACCCGAACCGAACATGAACAGCGCAATACCTGCGATCAACGTGGTGATGTTGGAGTCGAGAATCGTGCGGAATGCCTGGTCATATCCGGCATGGATTGAGGCCTGCGGCGTAATGCCATTGCGTAATTCTTCACGGATGCGTTCGTTGATCAACACATTGGAATCGATCGCCATACCCAGTGTCAGCGCAATGCCAGCCATGCCCGGCAAGGTCAAAGTGGCCTGCAGCATCGACAGCAACGCCACCAGCAGCAGCAGGTTAGCGCCCAGCGCCAGCACTGAAATGCCGCCAAACATCAGGTAATAAGCGATCATGAAAATTGCAATTGCGGCAAAGCCAATCTGCGTGGAATGAAAGCCGCGACTGATATTGTCCGCGCCCAGGCTGGGGCCTACGGTGCGTTCTTCCACTATCTCCATCGGGGCTGCCAGCGCCCCTGCGCGCAGCAGTAGCGATACATCTTTGGCTTCTTCGGTACTCATCTGGCCGGAAATCTGCACCCTGCCGCCGCCGATTTCTTCGCGGATAACCGGCGCAGTAATGACCTCACCCTTGCCTTTTTCAAACAGGATGATGGCCATGCGCTTGCCGACATTCTCGCGCGTTGCATCCTTGAATTTGCGCGCACCCACGCTATCCAGGCTGATATGCACTGCCGGCTCATTGCTGCGGCTGTCAAAGCCCGGTTGCGCATCATTGATGCGTTCGCCGGTCAGCAACACACTCTTTTTTACCACCAGCGAAAAACCATCCCGGTCGCGGAAAATTTCGGTGCCATAGGGCGCTGCGGCGCCTATGGTAGCCTGGCGCTCGTCATCCACTAGACGCACTTCCAGCGTCGCGGTACGTCCCAGAATGTCCTTGGCGCGCGCGGTATCCTGCACGCCGGGCAGTTGCACGACAATCCGGTCCAACCCTTGCTGCTGGATCACCGGTTCGGCCACGCCCAGTTCGTTAACACGGTTGCGCAACGTAACCAGGTTTTGCTGCACCGCTGCTTCCTGTATGCGTTTCTCTTCTTCCGGTTTAAGCGTCGTCAGCAGCAGGAATTCGTTGTTTTCATCACGCTCGCTGAAAGCCAATCCGCCAAAGCGTTGTGCCAGCTCCGTCTCGGCTTTGCTGCGTGCTGCCTCATCGCGGAATTTGACGGTCACCACAGTGCCTTCACGGCTCACGCCGGAGTAAGCGACATTCTGTTCGCGCAGCGTGCTGCGTATATCGCTGGAGGCGGATTCCAGCGCTTTATCCAGCGCCGCTTTCATATCTATCTGCAACAGGAAATGAACACCGCCGCGCAAATCCAGACCGAGGTACATCGGCAATGCGCCAATGCGGGTTAGCCACTCGGGCGAGCGCGGCAACAGGTTCAGCGCGACCACGTAGTCTTCGCCCAATTGGGTCTGCAGAATATCTTTGGCTTTGAGCTGACTGTCCGTGTCATTGAAACGTGCCTTGACGCTGGTGGCATCCAGCGCGGTAGCCGCAGGCTGCAGGTTGGCCGCTTTGAGTGTGTCTTCAACCCGCTGCAACAACGCAGTATCAGCCTTCAGGTTGGCACGTAACGGTAGCACCTGGACTGCAGGCGATTCACCATAGAAATTGGGCAAGGTGTAAACCAGCCCCAGGCCCAGCACAGTAAAAATAAGCAGGTATTTCCAGAGTGGATAGTGGTTCATTGCAGCACCTTAAATGGACTTGATGGTTCCTTTGGGCAACACGGTTTGAATCGCGTTTTTCTGGAGCAGCACGGTGACGTTTTCGGCGATTTCCACATTGACATAGCTGTCACCGACCTTGGTTACCCGTCCCAGCGCGCCCCCGGCAGTGACCACTTCATCACCTTTTTGCAGCCCGCCGAGCATGGTTTTCTGTTCCTTGGCACGTTTCTGCTGCGGACGCAGGATCATGAAATAAAAGATTGCAGCCAACGCCACCAACGGGAGGAATTCGATAATACCGCCGCCCGCAGGGGCAGCGGCGGCTTGTGCATACGCGTTGCCAATAAACATGATGCTTGTCCTTGAGATGATATTTTGAAGCCGCGAATTCTATCACAAAGCCTTCTCAGCCATTCGTCGGCCAACTGGGGATTTAATGAGTTGATGCTTTACCATTAGATTCGCTAAGTTATGGAATAAACCAATGCGCTTCCGGTGGCATTCAGTTTCGTCGCAAAACGTCTGGAAGGGGAGCCCCGGAGTGACCGGGTTGGTGATTGAGATGCGGGCGAATGGTTGCAAAGCGTTAGTTATCGTCGGATAACCGTCCAAGGATGCCAGCAAATATATGCGGGCCAGGCCAAGCGCATCAACCGCCTAGCCTGCCCTTCTTCTGTGTCTCTGCTGAATCCTGGCTCTTTCTTGAACTCACTACCGGATGCTGATGGTATTTCCCGCCCTGGCGTTATTGGCCTCGTTGCCCTCTGCAATCACGTTGGCCGAGTCTGCAATCGCTCCGATATAGTAAGTTGCTCTGGCAACGCTGGATGGAATCACCAGGGAATAACTCAGGGTGGTGCTTGCCCCTGTGTTCAGCGTCGGCGCAGAGATCGTTCCCAGGGAAATATCTGTGCCGGTAATTGTTGCATCGGATGAAAGATAGAGCGCTACAGTGGATCCTGCTGCGGTTGTCACCGGCCCCTGATTCATCAAAGTGACCGTACCCGTGATGGGATTGCCTTTGCGTCCGGAAGTAGGTGCTGTGACAGCCGTCACGATCAAATCAGGCCGTGCTGCGGCGATTTGGATGAGGTTCCCGGTTCGGGCATTGTTGTTTTCATTGCTCTCGCTGATTGAGTTCGAGTAATCCACAATGCCACCCAGATAATAACTGCTGGCTGGCATGGAACCAGGGATGGTAACTGTCGTGGTGGCACCGCTGCTCGCCCCCGGGTTCAGGGTCGGAACAGTTCGCGTGCCAAGAAGCGTATCCGCTGTTGTGATCGTCGCGTCCGTGGAAAGAAAGAAACCCACATAAGAAGACGGTGAAGTATACGCGCTGGGATTTTGAACGGAGTTCGTGATATTGATCGTCAAACCGGCCTCGCTGGTGGAGGGACCGCTGAGTGCCGTTAACGTCAGATCGGATTGGGTGATCTGAATCGTTCCATCCGAGCGCGTGTTGTTGGACTCATTCGATTCGATCACGTAGAAGGTATCGTCGGCCCAACCAACCACATAGTAAGTACCCGGCGTTACGTCGTTCGGAATGGCACAGGGAATGTCCAGCATCTTGCCCGCGCCGGCGGCCAATCCCGTGGAAACCGGCATGCCGCCGATACTACGCTTCCATCCGCTCGCTTGCGGATTGTCCGCCAGATAGACCCCAACGCGGAACTGTCCCGTTGGATCCGTGCCACCATTCCACACCGTTGCAATGGTATTGAACAATGATCCCAAACTCGCCTGAGCAGGAGCACTGGCTTGACTCAGGTAAAGATCCGGTCCTTGCGCAGTCACTGTGAATAACTGGTCAGCGCCGTAGCGGGTTCCGGAAACACTCTGAGCTGCAGCACGGTAGTGATAGGTCGCCCCAGCGGTAAGTCCGGTCAGGGTTTGGGTAAAGGACAGTGTGGTCGTCCCGTTGCCCTTGGCTTGAAGCGCTGTGCTGTTGCCGTAGGCCGTGGTTGTTCCCCACTCAAACCAGGTATCGGCGTTGACACCCTTTGGATTCACCCGTCCGTTCAAGGTGGCCTGGCCATTTAACGCGTTGGTCGCCGCATTAGTTTCGATGTAGGGACCGATCGCGGTCGTTGCGATCGTAACGATGTAGCCCGTGCCCGTATTGGAATTGACCGTCACGCGGGCGTTATAGCCCTCGGATTCGAAGCTCTCGCCCACAGTCCAGGCTGCCCCTGCATCACTTGCGTTGCCGTTGTTGTCGGGGTCGATAACGGTGGCCGGCACACCGGCGTTAATGTCAACACTATGGATCAGCACCGCTTCCAACGGTAGGCCGTTGTCGTAGCCCGCAAAGCGGCGTGCCTCCACGGTGTAAAAATGTGTGGCGTCGATCGGAATCACGGCCATTCGGTAAGCGGAACCGCCATCTGTGGGCAGCGCCAAGCGCTCCAGTGTAATGACCTGCGTCATGTTGGAGGAGGCCGTGAACTTCTGGCCGGAAGGAATCCATCCCAGCAGGTCTTTGTGGTATGAGATAGTGTGATCACCCATGCGGCCATAGGTTGGGTCGACGAAACCCAGATTTCCGCCGTCGGCCATAACGTCCCAGAGTGATCCGTATGCAAGCGAATAGGGCCCCCGCGAATGGGGCAGTCCAAGCGAATGGCCCATCTCGTGGGCCACGACCGAATGTATGTTCCAGTCATAGATCAATGTGTAGGCGTAGGATGTTGTGATCCCGTCCAGCGTCCGACCCATGGTCCCGCCAAGGTTGGGGAAGTTCAAGGTATCAAGCATCAAATTAATACCAAAATAACCGGGGAAATAGACGTCCGGATCGGCAGCGGCAAGGCAATCGTTCGTTGAGCTGTAGGTTCCCGCTTGATACTCTTGCCGCGAATGAGGCAGGGTATACCATCCATACACAGCACTTCCGGTCAGGTTGATGTTGTTGTAGGAAAGCTCCCGCCAGTAGTGATCCATGCCGGGATAGCTTGATCCCATCAGGCCGGTGAAATAGGATTTTTTCTTCGGGTCACTTCCAGTATCGGAAAACTTGCAAAGCAGAGTCACATAAGGCTTGGCGCCGACCTGCGCTGCCAAAGATAACGGAGCTGTCCCGCCACCACTGGATCCGGCGAAAGATTCGTCAGTGCCGGAGGATGATGATGGTGGTGGTGTGGCTTCCAGCTCGATGGACAACACTTTTCGCTTACCGGAAGCAGCGGGATCTACTGCGCTTTCAACCCTTACCTTTATCTTTTGGCCAGTCAGTCCCCTGATTCCGCCGTGCTGCATCAGGATATCCTCGGAAACCCCCAGCTCGGTTTCATTTCCCAAGCCATCCGCGAGAATATGGCGAACCTTGCTGTTCTCGGGAAGCTTGAAGTCATCTGCCCATATCGTGCTGAACCAGCCGGTAAGAGTCTCAGGGGAAGCGGGGTGGGATGACTGATCTGACGCCCAAGATGAACTAATTCCGGTAGCAATCAAAATAAAAAATAGCGCACGGAACAGCACGTGACAATTTTTTCTGTAGTTCATTTTAGTTCTCCTAATTATGGTATGTACTTTGAAGGGCTCCGATTCTCACGTTTGGTACACAGCAGTGCGGGCTTGCATAAAGTCCGTAACAAACGCGACAAACTGACCTGCTTCGATAGCCGCGCGGATGTCACCCATCAACTGCTGGTAATAGTGCAGGTTATGGATGGTATTCAGCCGCGCCCCAAGGATTTCCCCGGTACGGTGCAAGTGCTGCAGATAGGCGCGGGTAAAGTTGCGGCAGGTATAACAAGCACATTGCTCGTCCAGCGGGCGCATGTCAATACGGTATTGCGCATTTTTGATCTTGATGTCGCCGTGGCGGGTGAACAGCATGCCGTTGCGCGCATTGCGCGTCGGCATCACGCAATCGAACATGTCTATACCGTGCGCCACGGCCGCCACAATATCCTCCGGCGTGCCCACGCCCATCAGGTAACGCGGCTTATGTTCCGGCAATTGTGGCGCGGTGTGCTGCAGAATCCGCAGCATGTCTTCTTTCGGTTCGCCCACCGACAGTCCGCCGATCGCAAAACCATCAAAGCCGATATGGACCAGTTGCGCCAATGATTCATCGCGCAGATTTTCATGCATGCCGCCTTGCACAATGCCGAACAGTGCGTTGGCATTGCCCTCATGCGCGCGCTTGCTGCGTTCTGCCCAGCGCAGCGAAAGCCGCATCGAGTCGGCAGCGATGCTTTCTTCGGCCGGGTAGGGCGTGCATTCATCAAAAATCATCACAATGTCGGAATTCAGTGCGCGCTGGATGCGCATGGATTCTTCCGGTGTCAAAAAACACTTGTCGCCATTCACCGGCGACTGGAACGTGACCCCTTCCTCGCTGATCTTGCGCAATGCCCCCAGGCTGAATACCTGAAAGCCGCCCGAATCGGTCAGGATAGGGCCATCCCAGCCCATGAAGCGATGCAGCCCGCCATGCGCCGCTATCACCTCGATGCCCGGGCGCAACCACAGGTGGAAGGTGTTACCCAGGATAATCTGGGCGCCGATTTCCGTCAGCTCCGCAGGCGACATCGCCTTCACCGTGCCATAGGTTCCCACCGGCATAAAAGCCGGGGTTTCAATGCTGCCATGGGCTACCTGTAATGTGCCGCGACGGGCTTGGTTATCGGTATTGAGGAGCGTGAAGTTCATAAAAAATGGTCTTGAAATTTTTCCGCTCGTGTATGCAGACCATCATATCAGATATTTTTTCAGGGTCATTTTGCCGAGGGAGGTACGCCCTTTTGCGTTTCAAACAGGCGTTTGATACACTTGTTCCACTTTTGCTAATTCCCCGCACACAATAGAGCCATGGCCAAAGTTATCAGGGTAGCCCACAAAGCGTCCGCTGCCGATACTCCGATTTTCTCCCAATTGCCGGAAAGCACGCGCAGCCGCTTACTCGCGGCCGCGCGCGAAGTATTTTCTGAACAGGGTTTTCAGGGGGCAACTGTGCGTGAAATCTGCCGCCGTGCCGAGGTTAATCTGGCGGCGGTCAATTACCATTTCAGCAATAAACAGGCGCTGTTTACCGCCGCGCTGGATTTTGAACCGCTGCATGCGTTGCGCCATAACGCAATGCCGGAAGTCTGTGCTGTCGCGCGCTTGGAGCATTTCATCCAGGATTTCCTGACCCAGTTGATGGATGAAAAAAGTTCATCGCAGTGCAAGTTGATGATGCATGAACTGATCAACCCCACGCTGGCGCTTGATAGCTTTGTGCAGCAGGCCATAGAACCGATGCATCAATTCATGCGACAGTTGGTGCTGGACGCGGCTGGGGTAAAACTCCCCCCGGCCGAATTGCGCCGCTGCGTGTTCAGCATTTTCGGGCAATGCCTGTTTTACCGCCACAGCCATGCTGTGATACAACGGTTGCACCCCAAGCTGCGCTATGACGCAAAGGAAATTGCTGCGACCGCGCAGCACATCGCAGAATTTTCGCTGGCAGGATTGAAACACATGGCGGCTAAAGTATGAATAATTGCATTGCGGCAACACATTTCAAACGGGAGAGAGTAATGATCAAGCAAGACGATTTTCGGGTAAACAAGGCGCTGCTTTCCGTCTTGCTTTTATCGGCGCTGCTGGGCGCATGCGGCAAAAAAGAAGCGTCCCCCCAGGCAGCGCCAGTTGCTGCGCCGCCTCCGCCAGAAGTAGACGTGGTGACGGTCAAGCCGGGCAAGGTAGTGTTGACCCAGGATTTGCCGGGGCGGTTGCAGGCTTACCGCACCGCTGAAGTCAGGGCGCGGGTCGAGGGCATAGTCGAAAAACGCTTGTTCACCGAAGGCAGCGAAGTAAAAGAAGGGCAGCCGCTGTTTCAAATTCATGGCACCAATTACCAGACCGCGTTTGATGCTGCCCGCTCCGAGGTGGCCAATGCCGAGCAAACACTGGTACGCTACAAAACCTTGTTGGATGCCAAAGCGGTGAGTCAGCAAGGCTATGACCAGATTGATGCCAAAGCCAAGCAAGCCCATGCAGTATTTTCCAAAGCGCAGGAGGATTTGCGCAACACCCGCGTGCCGGCACCGATTTCCGGACGCATAGGGCGCTCGCTGGTCAGTGAAGGTGCGCTGGTGGGGCGAGGCGATGCGACGCACTTGGCTACTGTTGAGCAAATTGACTCGGTGTACGCAAATTTCAACCAGTCTGGCGCCGATCTGTTGTTGCTGAAGCAGGCGATCAAGGCCGGGCAGTTAAAACGCAGTAGATCGACCAAAGCCGAACTGGTATTGGAGGATGGCAGCATCTACCGCCATGCCGGTGAGTTGCTGTTTGCCGATCTGGCGGTGGATCCCGGCACCGGCAGCGTCTCGTTACGTGCGTTATTTCCCAATCCGCAACGCGAGTTATTGCCGGGCATGTTTGTTAGTGTGCGGTTGCCGCAGGCCGAAGTAGACAATACGATCAAGGTGCCGCAACGCGCTGTTCAGATTGGCCCGCAGGGACAAACTGTCATGGTGGTAGATGCACAGGGCATGGTTAGCCCGCGACCCGTCAAAACCGGCAGCATGACCGGCGGCGATTTCATTATCCGGGAAGGATTACAGGGCGGGGAGCAGGTGATCGTGAATGGCCTGCAAAAAGCCCGCCCCGGCAGCGTGGTCAAAGCCGTCGAGCTGAATGCTGCACCGGCTACCCCGCCGCAGAAAACTGCTGCCTCCAATCCTGCCGCCCCATCCGGCGCAAAGAAATAGAGGCCCGCCGTGCTAGCCAATTTTTTTATTGACCGCCCTATTTTTGCCTGGGTTATTGCGCTGGTGATTTTGCTGGCGGGTGGCCTGGCATTGCGCAGTTTGCCGGTGACTTCATATCCGGCAGTGGCTCCACCAGCCTTGTCGGTGTCGGTCAGTTACACCGGCGCATCGGCGCAGGTGGTCGAAGAAACCGCCATTGCGTTGATCGAGCAAGAGCTGAACGGCATCGAAAATCTGCTGTATATGGATTCGTCATCTGAGCTGGGCCGCGGCAGTATTACGCTGACGTTTAAGTCCGGCACCGATCTGGATATTGTTTCGGTTGAAACGCAGAACCGCATCAAACGGGTCGAGCCGCGTTTGCCGGAAGATGTGCGCCGCGCCGGGGTGTCAGTGGCCAAATCGGCGCGCAATTATTTAATGTTCATTGCGCTGATTTCGCCGGACAAAAGCCGCGATAACGTCGCGCTCGGCAGTTATGCTGCAGCCAGCGTGCTGGAAAGCATACGCCGCGTGCCGGGCGTAGGCGAAGGCATATTGTTCGGCACCGAATATGCGATGCAGATCTGGCTTAATCCGGAGCGGCTGTATGCCTATAACCTGACCCCCGGCGATGTTTCGCGTGCGGTGCGTGCGCAAAACACTCAGCTGGCGACCGGCGAACTGGGGCAGCTGCCCGCAGTGCCCGGACAGCAATTGAACGCCGTTATTGTGACCAAGGGCCGGTTATCAACGATAGAAGAATTCGGCAACGTACTGGTGCGCACCAACCCGGATGGGTCCACTGTGCGCGTCAAGGATGTCGCGCGTGTTGAATTGGGCGCGCAGGATTATTCGGTAGCGGCACGGCTGGATGGCCAACCGGCTTCGGCCATTGCGATTCGCCTGGCGCCCGGCGCCAATGCTCTGGAAACGGCCAAGGCAGTCAAAGCCAAAATGGCGGAGCTGGCCAAATTTTTTCCCAAGGGGGTGGACTGGGTAGTGCCTTATGATACATCGCGTTTTGTCGAAATATCGATACGTGAAGTGGTGAAAACGCTGGCTGAGGCGATGCTGCTGGTGTTCCTGGTGATGTATTTGTTCCTCGGAAACCTGCGTGCCACGGTGATTCCGACGATAGTGGTGCCGATTGCGCTGATCGGAGCCACGCTGGGGCTGTACGCATTCGGCTACTCGATCAATACGCTGACGCTGTTTGCGATGGTGCTGGCGATCGGTATTGTCGTGGATGATGCCATCGTGGTTGTCGAAAACGTGGAGCGCATCATGGGCGAAGAAGGCTTGGCGCCGCGCGCTGCCACGCGCAAGGCAATGGGGCAGATCATCAATGCGGTCATCGCGATCACGCTGGTGCTGATTGCGGTATTCATACCGATGGCGTTTTTCAGCGGCTCGGTCGGCGCGATCTACCGCCAGTTTTCGGTCACGCTGATCCTGACCATTTCATTCTCGGTATTGATGGCGCTGACATTAACGCCGGCACTGTGTGCGACATTGCTTAAACATACACCGAAACAGACTACACCGCGCAGCGGATTCTTCGGCGGGTTTAACCGTTTTTTCAGCCGCACCACAGAAAAATACAAGTCCGGCGTCGGTCATGTCATACACCGCACCGGGCGCTACATGGTCGTTTACGCAGTCATTGTGGCAGCCGTGGTGTTTCTGTTTGCGCGGCTGCCCACCAGCTTTTTGCCGGAAGAAGACCAAGGCTATTTCATCAGCGTGATTCAGCTACCAGCGGGTGCGACGCGCGAACGCACACTGGAAGTGCTGAGTGAGGTAGAAAATTTCTACTTGCAACAGAGCGAAGTGGAACATGCGATAGGTGTGGCCGGTTTTTCATTCTTCGGACGCGGGCAGAATGCCGCGATTGTGTTCGTGCGGTTAAAGGACTGGGATAACCGGCCCAAGCCGGAGAACTCCGCGATGTCTGTGGTGCAGCGTGCCAACATGACGTTGTTCCGCATCAAGCAGGCGATGATTTTCTCGATCAACGTGCCGCCAATTCCCGAGCTGGCCGTGGTTGGCGGGTTTGATTTCCGGCTGCAAGACAGCTCTGGCCAGGGCCGGGAAAAATTACTGGAAGCGCGCAATGTTGCATTGGGCCTGGCCAGCCAGCATTCGGCACTGGCTGGCGTGCGGCCGGAAGGACAGGAAGGCGGCCCGCAATTGCAACTGGACATAAACCGGTTGAAAGCGCGCGCATTGGGCATAGACCTGGCCGAGCTGAATGAAACGCTGCAATCCGGGTTGGGCGTGGCTTATATCAATGACTTTGTGCGCGAGGGGCGTATTCTGCGCGTGCAGATGCAAGCGGAAGCCAGCACCCGTTCCACGCCGGAAAAAATATTACGCTTGCCGCTACGCAATGCTGAAGGCGAAATGATGCCGCTATCGGAAATCGCCACCGCGCATTGGGTCACCGGCTCGCCCAAACTGGACCGCTATAACGGCATGCCCGCGATGAAAATTTCCGGCAGCCCCGCACCGGGAAAAAGCAGCGGCGATGCTCTGCAGGCGATGGAAGAAGTTGCCGCAAAATTGCCGCCGGGTTTTGGCTTTGAATGGTCGGGCACCTCTTATGAAGAGCGCCTGTCGGGCAGCCAGGCCGGACTGCTGTTCGGCCTGTCGCTGGTGGCGGTGTTATTGTGCCTGGCAGCGTTGTATGAAAGCTGGTCCATTCCATTGGCGGTATTAATGGTGGTGCCGGTCGGCATCCTCGGTTCACTGTTGGCGGTCACGTTGCGCGGTATGCCGAACGATGTGTATTTCAAGGTGGGTTTGATCGTCATCATCGGCCTGTCATCAAAGAATGCGATCCTGATTATTGAATTCGCGCGCGACATGCAGGATCGCGGCCACAATTTGCTGGATGCCACGATAGAAGCCTGCCGCTTGCGATTCCGCCCGATATTGATGACCTCGATTGCCTTCATGCTGGGCGTGCTGCCGCTGGCGCTGTCAACGGGTGCCGGTGCCAATGGCCGCCATGCCATCGGCACCGGCGTGATTGGCGGAATGATTACCGCAACAGCGCTGGCGGTGTTTCTGGTGCCGGTATTTTTTGTCGTGATACGGCGTATTTTCCCCGGCCATGCGCGCGTACATCAGGACGACGACCCAGCGTAATTTTTTCAGGGATGCAATTTTTTCTGGAGTGAATGTTGAACCTTAATACTAACAGTACGCTGAAACGCTACTTAAAACCTAAACCCGTATTTTTGATGCTCGCGCTGGCAGGTGGGATACTTTTTTTCAGTATGCGTGGAAATAATGCGCAAGTCCCGCCACCGGCGGCCAAAGCCAAGCCCGCGCTGACTGTGCAAACTACCCAACCGCAAAGCGCCAACTTGCCGCTGCGCATCAGCGCCAATGGCAATATTGCCGCATGGCAAGACGCCAGCATAGGCACCGAGGCCGGAGGTTTGCGTCTGGTTGAGGTGCGGGTGAATGTGGGCGATGTAGTCAAGCGCGGGCAGGTGCTGGCGACATTTTCTGCAAATACTGTAGAAGCCGATTTGGCACAAGCACGAGCCGCACTCGCTGAAGCGGAGGGAACGCTGGCCGAAGCCACCGCCAATGCCGACCGTGCACGACGTTTGCAGCCCACCGGTGTGATGAGCGCGCAGCAGGTTAACCAGTACCTCACTGCCGAACGCACCGCGCAGGCGCGGCTGGAAGCGCAACGCGCTACTCTGGAATCGCAGCAATTACGTTTGCAGCAAACACGCGTAGTGGCGCCTGATGATGGTGTGATTTCAGCGCGCAATGCCACCGTGGGCGCGGTGTTGCCGGTCGGCCAGGAGCTGTTCCGGATGATACGGCAGGGCAGGCTGGAATGGCGTGCCGAAGTTTCTTCAACCGAGCTGGGTCTGGTGAAACCGGGCATGCGCGTGCGGATTGCAACGGCAACTGACAAGCCTATCCAGGGCACAGTGCGCAAAATTGCGCCGACCGTAGATGCGCAAACACGCAATGGCCTGGTGTATGTGGATTTGCCTTCACCCGGCGCGCTCAAGGCCGGCATGTTCGCGCGCGGAGAATTTGATATTGGCAATGTGCGCGGAGTGACCTTGCCGCAAAGTGCGGTATTGCTGCGCGATGGTTTCAGCTATGTGCTGCGTGTAGGCGAAGATTCGAAAGTGGCAGAGGCCAAGGTTGAAGTAGGCCGCCGTGTTGGCGACCGTATTGAAATTCTCGGCGGGCTGGATGCTGACGCGCGCGTGGTTGCCGCGGGGGGCGGATTCTTGACCGATGGCGATACGGTGCATGTGGTTGATGTTGCTCCAACAGTGAAGTCGGCGCCGATAAAGCCGGCAGCTGTCCGTAAGTAAAACCGCATGGGTGCCCACATGAACGTTTCCGCCTGGTCCATCCGCAACCCCATCCCGTCTGTGCTGTTGTTTATCATGCTGACGCTCATTGGCGTGATGAGTTTCCGCGCGATGAAGGTACAAAATTTCCCGGACATTGACTTGCCTACTGTGACAGTGACGGCCTCGCTGCCCGGTGCTTCGCCATCGCAACTGGAAACCGAAGTGGCGCGCAAGATCGAAAATTCAGTGGCTGCCGTGCAGGGTGTGAAGCATATTTACACCAAAGTGCAGGACGGTACCGCCATCATCACGGTTGAATTCCGGCTGGAAAAACCAACCCAGCAGGCCGTGGACGATGTGCGCGATGCGGTCGCCCGCGTGCGCTCTGACCTGCCCGGCGACTTGCGTGACCCGGTCATTACCAAAATGGAACTGTCCGGTGCGCCCATTCTGACGTACACGGTAGAGTCCAGCCGCATGGATGATGAGGCGCTGAGCTGGTTTGTCGACAATAACATCACCAAGATTCTGCTCGGCGTGCGTGGTGTAGGTGCGGTGTCGCGTGTCGGCGGCGTCACGCGCGAAGTGCGGGTGGAGCTGGACCCGTCACGCTTGCAGGCGCTTAACGCTACCGCAGCTGACATTTCACGCCAGCTGCGGCAGATCCAGCAAGAAGCATCTGGCGGGCGAACGGATGTGGGCGGTGCCGAACAATCGGTGCGCACGATAGCAACTGTGCAATCGGCTGAAGAATTGGGGCGGGTCGAGATTACGCTGTCCAATGGCCGCCACATCCGGCTCGACCAGGTCGCCACTGTGAGGGATACCACTGCAGAGCAGCGCTCGGCGGCGTTGCTCAATGGCAAACCGGTAGTGGGTTTTGAGATCACCCGTACGCGCGGGGCCGGAGAGATAGATGTGGCCGCTGGTGTGCGCCGCGAGCTGGGAAAATTACAGGCCGCGTATCCTGAAATCACCGTCACCGAAGCCTTCAATTTTGTTGACCCGGTGCAGGAAAATTACGACGGCTCATTGTTACTGCTGTTTGAAGGCGCCGCTCTGGCGGTGCTGGTAGTGTGGTTATTCCTGCGTGACCGGCGCGCGACTTTTGTTGCCATTGTGGCACTGCCGCTGTCTATCATTCCAACATTCGGCGCAATGCACTTGTTCGGGTTCACGATCAACGTGGTGACACTTCTGTCGCTGTCGTTGGTGGTCGGTATTCTGGTGGACGATGCCATCGTCGAAATAGAAAACATCATGCGCCATTTGCGCATGGGCAAGACGCCGTTCCAGGCAGCGATGGAAGCTGCCGATGAAATCGGCCTGGCGGTCATTGCCACCACGTTCACATTGATTGCGGTGTTCCTGCCCACGGCGTTTATGGCCGGCGTGCCAGGAAAATTTTTCGTGCAGTTCGGCTGGACTGCCGCCATCGCGGTGTTTTTCTCGCTGGTCGTAGCGCGCATGCTGACGCCGATGATGGCAGCCTATATCCTCAAGGTGCCCAAGCGCGAATACCATGAGCCAGGCTGGATGAATATCTATATGCGCTGGGTAGCCTGGTGCTTGAAGCACCGCGTGAAAACCACGCTGGCCGCAGCTGGATTCCTGATTGGTTCGTTCGCGCTGGTGCCGCTGTTGCCTACCGGCTTTATTCCGCCGGATGATTTATCACAGACTCAGGTAACCATCTCGTTGCCGCCCGGCAGCACGTTCCAGCAGACCTATGCGGCGGCAGAACAAGCGCGCCAGCTCGTTGAGAAAAATCCGCATGTGAAACTGATCTATACCGCGATAGGCGGCGGCAACACCGGCGGCGATCCGTTCTCGCCGCAAGGCGCAGCGGAGGTGCGCATTGCCACATTGACCATCAACATGACGCCGCGCGACGAACGCGGTGGGCTGAGCAAACAGGACATTGAAGCGCAGTTGCGCGCTGCCGTTTCCGAAATACCCGGCGCGCGGGTCAAGGTCGGCTTTGGCGGTTCCAGTGAAAAATATGTATTGGTGCTGGCCGGTGAAGATGGCCGCATATTGACTGAACACGCGCGCAAAGTGGAACGCGAACTGCGCACCATTCCCGGCATAGGCAATGTCACCTCCGGCTCCAGCCTGGTACGGCCGGAACTGATTGTGCGGCCCGATTTCGCGCGCGCGGCCGATCTCGGGGTTACCTCGGCGGCGATTGCGGACACATTGCGCATCGCCACTGCGGGGGATTACAGCCAGAGCCTGGCCAAACTCAACTTGTCGCAACGCCAGGTGCCGGTGGTGGTAAAACTCAATGCCGATGCGCGCAGTGACCCCGACCTGCTGGCGCGTTTGGCCGTGCCCGGCGCACGCGGTCCGGTGATGCTGGGCAATGTGGCGACGTTAACCATGGCCAGCGGTCCAGCTGAAATTGACCGTTACGATCGCTTGCGCAATATTAATTTCGTGATCGAACTGGACCAGCAGCCATTAGGCGCGGTGGAAAAGCAGGCGCTGGCGTTGCCCAGCCTGAAAAACCTGCCGCCGGGTGTGATTCAGACCTCGATAGGTGATGCCGAGGCCATGGCCGATTTGTTCTCCAGCTTTGGCCTGGCGATGATGACCGGCGTGCTGTGCATTTATATTGTGCTGGTGCTGCTGTTCAAGGATTTTGTGCAACCCGCGACTATTCTCGCCGCGCTGGTGCTGTCCATTCCGGGCGCCTTTCTGGCATTGTTCCTGACTAACACGGCGATCTCGATGCCGTCGATGATAGGGCTGATCATGCTGATGGGTATCGCCACCAAAAATTCGATACTGCTGGTGGAATACGCCATCATGGCGCGCCGCGACCGTGGTTTGCCACGCGCCGAAGCTTTGCTCGACGCCTGCCACAAACGCGCACGGCCTATTGTAATGACTACCATCGCGATGGGCGCCGGCATGTTGCCCATTGCGCTAGGCATCAGCGTCGACCCCAGCTTCCGCGCGCCTATGGCCATCGTCGTAATCGGCGGGCTGATTACTTCCACCTTCCTCAGCTTGTTGGTGATTCCGGTGCTGTTTACCTATGTGGACGACATCGTGCTGCGTATGCAGGGCTTGTTCAAACATGGTCACCCCGCGAGTGAACACATGCTGCCAGAACACAGGGCCGATACTCATTAACACCGGCTAGCGCGCCCATCATTGTTGCCACCCTCGGCAATTCCTTCATTTTGACCCTGCCCGATCTGTGTCTGCCAGCGCACAGATCAATCCTCGCCTGCACCCTACTATGATGACAGGTGATTGAATATTTTGATCATCACTGAATGCCGCAATGGATATGCTGTTGCGAGCCCATTTAGATAACCAAACAGGTGATAAACGATGAACAAAATAAAAGCAGGACTAGTCGCAGCAGCACTGATGATCAGCGTGTCCGGGGCGTCCTTTGCCCAAGACATGGCAAACAGGATGTATCTGCTGGGTGCAATCGGAAAAACCAAAGTGAGCGTACCAAGAGATGCGGCTAATACCGATTATCAAAATACCGCCGGTGTGCTGGGCCTGACATCCAACAAAACCAACAATCCCAATGCCTATAAATTGCAATTGGGTTATCAGTTCACTCCCTACTTTGCGCTTGAAGGCGGTTACGTCAGCTTGGGTAAAGTGTCTTACCACACCAGCAGCAACTCCGGCGAAGGCGATGCAACCAATACGATTAACGCCTGGAACGTGACCGCAGTCGGTATTCTGCCGTTGCAGGACTCAGCATGGAGCCTACTGGGAAAACTGGGGCTGGCCTATGTGAAGAGCTCCGACAGCGGTTCCTCGAACTGGAATGGTGTTTATTCTTTCTCCCGCGATGAGTCGAAGAAAGATTTAACTTACGGTCTGGGCGTCATGTATGACGTCAACGACGCAGTATTCCTGCAAGCAGGTGTAGACAGTTACAAATCGGCTACCAACTTCGGGCGCCTGAATGTCTGGTCGCTAGGAGCCGGCTTCAAGTTCTAAATTCAACCCGCTTGATTGAACAGGTTCCCCCGCTTTCGCGGGGGTTCGCACTTTCCGCCAACGCACTCTCTGCGCCATATTCATGGTTCGCATGATCAATGCAATAATGCGCCATGGTTCCTTACCAACGAAAATCAGATACCTCATTTACCACCGCCCAATCCTGGCTGGAAGGCTTGGCGACCACCTTCCCCGCCGCAGAAGTAGATGTCATCCGCCGTGCCTGCAACTTGGCCGAACCGCTTTACGACAATCAAGTCGGGCTGACCGGCACCCCGCTGCTACAACATGCGCTTGGCTCCGCTGAAATATTGGTTGGCATGCACCTGGATCATGAAACGATTGCGGCCACGATCTTGCACGCGGTGCCGGAATATCTGGAGGACTGGCCAGAAAAACTGGAAAAAGAATTTGGCAGCAATGTGACCGCGCTGGTCGAAGGCATTTCGCGCATGGAAAAAATCCGGCTGTTCAGCGAGGTGAGTGGCGCCAAAGACAAAGATGAAGCCGCGCAGCAGATTGAGAGCCTGCGAAAAATGCTGCTGGCGATGGTGCAGGACATACGCGTGGTGCTGATCAAGCTGGCCGAGCGTACGCAGACCTTGCGCAGCCTGTCCGGCGCCAGCCCACAGCAACAACAGGTAATCGCTCAGCAAACCCATAGTATCTTTGCGCCGCTGGCCAACCGTCTTGGCGTGGGGCAGCTGAAATGGGAACTGGAAGACCTGGCCGTGCGTTACCTGGAGCCAGTGTTGTACAACAAAGTTGCCAGGCTGCTCGATGAACGCCGGGTGGATCGCGAACAATTCATTATCGAAGTGGTAAACCAGTTGAAGCAGTCGCTGGCCCAAGTCGGCATTTCCGCAGAAGTGACCGGCCGCCCCAAACACATCTACAGCATCATCAACAAAATGAAGCGCAAGCAAATTGAGTTCAGCGAACTGTATGATGTGCGCGCGGTGCGCATACTCGTAGATGACGTTGGAGGGTGCTACACCGCGCTGGGTCTGGTGCATGAATTGTGGCCGGCGATAGACAGCGAATTTGACGACTACATCGCGCATCCCAAGAGCAATAACTACCGTTCACTGCATACTGCGGTAATAGGCCCGCGTGGGTTGGCACTGGAGGTGCAGATACGCACCCATGACATGCACCGCCATTCAGAGCTGGGCGTGGCCGCCCACTGGCGCTACAAGGAAGGAAAAAAATCCGACACCGGCTTTGATGAAAAAATCGCCTGGCTACGCCAGATACTGGAATGGAAAGAAGACCTGACCGATAAGGGCGACCTGCAGCAACAATTCAAGAATGAATTATTCCATGACCAGGTTTACGTGCTGACCCCGCAAGGCAAAGTCATCGCGCTGCCCAAAGGCGCGACCCCGGTGGATTTTGCTTACTCTGTGCACACCGATCTGGGCCACCGCACGCGTGGCGCCAAAGTGGACGGTAGCATCGTGCCGCTGAATTACAAATTGCAAAACGCCCAACGCGTCGAAATTCTCACCACCAAACAAGGCGCCCCCAGCCGTGACTGGATCAACCCCGCGCTCGGGTTTTTAAAAAGCAAACACGCCCGCGCCCGGGTGCGCACCTGGTTCAAAAACCAGAACTTCGATGAAAGTGTAGCGCAAGGCAGGGCGCAACTGGACAAAGAATTGCACCGGCTCGGCATCATCACCATCAACCAGGAAAAAATCGCGCAACGTTTACACTTCAACAAACTGGAAGATTTTTTGGCCGCCATAGGCCGCAACGAAATCACTCCTCGGCGCATCGCGGTCGCGATCCAGCAGGAATTGCCAACCAAGGTAATCGAGTCAGCCAAACCAAACGTTTTCAAGCCAGCAACCCAACGCGCCTCAAAAGCCGACATCACGGTCGGCGGCGTAAACAACCTGATGACCCGCATCGCTAAATGTTGCGGCCCGGTGAGGGGAGATGCCATTGTTGGTTATGTCACGCGTGACCGTGGGATTACGATACACCGCGAGGACTGTGCGTTCATGCAGCATTTGATGGAGAGCAGGCGGGAGCGGAAGCTAACGGCGGAGTGGGCGTAGGGGCGCGATTCACCCTGCGGGTGCGAGAACCTCTGCGAGGCATCGCGCCCTGATTTCAATACCACCACGGTTATACTACAAAAAAATCTGTTTGTAGTATAACCACACCAGTAGCATCTTTCAGGACTTGAAACGACCCCCAGTAGGCTCGCATGGAAGTAATCCCCCAAAGAGATTCACTCATACTTCAAGCGTGAGAAAAAATTCATAAGCTTGTCAAACTCAGTGCGTTCCTCTTCAGTCTGATTGCAATTAAGCAGCTTGTTGTATGCATTCGGATCGCTATTGGCTTGTTGGGCAAATGTCGAGACTGACATACAGTCGGTAGGTTTGTTGGTGGCTACAGGCTTTGCAACCGGATCAGGCACAATAAAATTCGACTTCGGCAAAAGAGCAGATACCGGAACAGGCGCAGGTTTCACGATGCCAATATTTTTCATGATGGGCTCGCTGAACCAGGCAATGGCGCAAATGAAAACAAATAAAACAAGTAATTTTTTCATGGTTCCCCCTTTTGCTGGAATGATTCAGGTTAAATGTATAATCTGCGATAAGGGTACGTAAGATCACTCTTTAGAACCCTGCCTTCTGTTATCACATGATCTGATAAGGCTCCATCGTTACCGATTCGATCTTGTCGCCCAGCACGACCAGTCGGCCTTCCAGCCGGGTGTTGCCGGTTTCGCTGAACTCGAAACGATAGGTGCGGCGCAACACCCTGCGGCCA
Organism: Gallionellaceae bacterium; assembly: GCA_031400735.1. GTDB lineage: Bacteria > Pseudomonadota > Gammaproteobacteria > Burkholderiales > Gallionellaceae > Nitrotoga. Next base: position 5,446 of record JANNQM010000120.1, on the reverse strand, counting down.
GACTTGTCGCGACCCATACCTGTCGCGATTTTAGCGACGGTGTCGTCGAGAAATTGCACGTTGGCATTGTTGCATGCTTGCCTTCCGGCATTGCGGGCGACTTCCAGTGCGCGCAGGCTGGCGAACCAGAACCATCCCAGGGCAGCCAGCAATAGCAATAAAAATAAACTTGCGATATCCATAAACTCTGATTTTACCGATGGGAATGCGTTGCCACAGAATACCGAGTACAGGTGCACAACGGCTTCGACTATGTTGCAGTATGATAGTCGTGGCTAAAAGGTCAAGATAGCTGATAATGGGACAGAGTTAAATGGGGGGTGCAATGAATCGAATATTCTTTGTGTTGGTTTGCGGATGGCTGGCTAATTTGACCGGCTGCGCCCATATTGCCAGCGACCCCACCCTGCTTACATTTGACCAATCCAGGCTGCCGCCTGCTGATGTCAGTTTATCTATCGCGGGTCTGGGACCTTGCACAGATAATCCGGATCGCACCTTGCATCTCAATTCGCAACAGCCGGTCACAATATTGGTGCACGGTTGCCGTGGCTCTACCGGAAATTTTCGCGCATTGGCCGAGGTGATGGCGTTTCACGGTCAGCAAACTGCCTGCTTTACCTACAATGATCGCGCCAGCCTGATGGTAAGTTCAGGGCAGTTATCTAACTCGCTTGATACGCTGGCGGGGCAGATGCGGAACAAGGAGGTGACCGTTGTTGGTCATAGCCAAGGCGCGTTGATCGCGCGCAAAGCGCTGGTTGTGGAGCGCCCCGATCCGATGCGGGATAGTGAAGCAAAGCTAAGGCTGGTTACCATATCAGGTCCTTTTTCCGGGATCGCGTCTGCGCAGGAATGCGGGACGCCCAGTGCATTGATGATGGTGTTGACCTTGGGTTTGGTTAAGCCGCTATGCAAAATAGTGAGCGGTGATAAGTGGTTCGAGATTACCTCGGCTTCCGATTTTATCCGCCAGCCGGGCGCGTTGCTGGGCCAGGTGCAAACCCATCTTAAAATTGATACTGACGAACGTGGCACCTGCCGCCGGTTCGACAGTGCCGGAATTTGCCTTGAGAGTGATTATGTATTCAGCCTTGAGGAACAGTTTCATGATCCTGTGGATGCAGCGCAAGGTTTGAAAAAAATACTGATAAAAGCCGGGCATGTTGAGATAGTCGGTGACCAACGGGTGGCGCCGGTGAAGCTGATTGCTGTCTTGCAGCAAAATGGCATCCTGAATCCTACCGAAGAAAAACGTAGTGCCGCGTTCAACCGGCTTCTGGCAAAACTTTATGAATAGAAAGACTTCATTTTAATCCGAGTCGTTTAATCAGCATCGCGTCACCGTAACTAAAAAACCGGTATTCCTTCTCCACAGCGTGACCATAGGCTGCCAACACCTGCTTGATGCCACCAAAGGCACAAGCCAACATTAACAGCGTAGATTTTGGCAAATGAAAATTTGTCAGCAAAACATCCACCATTTTGAATGCAAAGCCCGGAGTGATGAATATGTTTGTTTCCGCTTCGCCTGCCTGAATATTTCCCGAATGCATCCGCGCTGCCGCGCTTTCCAGCGCGCGTAAGCTGGTGGTGCCCACTGCAATCACACGCCCACCGCGTTTCCGCGCCTGCAAAATCGCATCAACGGTGGATTGGGGAATCGTGTAATGCTCGCTATGCATCACATGTTCATGAATGTTTTCAGCGCGGACAGGCTGAAAGGTACCGGCGCCAACATGCAGTGTGACATAGGCCAGCTGAATGCCGCGCTGTTGCAGCGTGCCCAGCATTTCCTGGTCAAAATGCAGGCCGGCGGTGGGCGCGGCGACTGCGCCGAGCTGCCGGGCAAATACCGTTTGATAGCGCTCCTCATCGTCGGCGTCGGCGGCATGGGTAATATATGGCGGCAGCGGCAACTGTCCGTATTTTTCCAGCAGCGTTGATACAGCTTCCACCCCCTCAAAATGCAAGTGGAAAAATTCTCCTTCACGGCCAATCACAGTGACCGGCACTTGGTCGGCCAAAATGATCCGGCTGCCAGGTGGGGGGGCGTGGCTGGCGCGAATTTGCGCCAGCGCATTGTGCTGGTCGAGCAGGCGTTCAATCAACACCTCAACTTTTCCGCCACTTTCCTTGAGGCCGAATAAGCGCGCTTTCAGAACGCGCGTGTCATTCAGAATCAGCAAATCGTGCTCACACAACAGAGAAGGTAAGTCGGCAAACATACGGTCAGTCAGGGTGTCGCCATTCAGATGCAGCAGACGGCTGGCACCCCGCTGTTTGGGCGGGTGCTGCGCAATCAAATGCGGGGGGAGGACGAAGTCAAATTGATCAGTGCGCATGGCGTTAGCAATAGGTATGCGGGGAAATGGCGCATTGTAGCTTGATGCGCTGGATCGTTTCATGGATAATCCGCGGCTTGCCGGGATGGCGGAATTGGTAGACGCGCTGGACTCAAAATCCAGTGTCTGTGAGGATGTGAGGGTTCGAGTCCCTCTCCCGGCACCATGTTTATTGGCTTGCAAAGTTTTTTGTCGGCAGCAGTCAACCAGAAAAATAGTTAGCGCGTTATTGCACTTGGCACCGGGTTGGTGTCCATTGTTTTTTCAAACTGACTCTAAATAAATGGGAGGATTAAATGAAATTGTTGCCTATGCTGTTCGCTGCTGTATTCGCTGTTGTTACTTTCAACGCTGCTGCTTCTCCTGCCGGGTCTGATGCTAATGCCCCAAAAAAGTTGACTGCTCAGCAACAGAAAATGAAGTCATGTAATATGGATGCCAAGGAAAAAGCGCTGAGGGGTGCTGACCGCAAGGCGTTCATGAAATCCTGCCTGAAAAAAGATACTGCCTCAGCCGATGCAAAGGCGGTAGTTGCCAGCAACAAGTCACACTAAATTTGTATCAAAGGAGCAAGGAGGGCAGGGGCAACCCTGCCTTTTCCAATTATAAATCACACATCAAGCAATCGAGTCTTCCAATGATCTGGAAACCCAACGTTACCGTGGCCGCCGTGATTGAGCAGCAGGGGAAATTCCTGCTGGTGGAAGAGCACGCCACGCATGGACTGTTATTTAACCAGCCAGCTGGTCATTTGGAGCCAGATGAATCACTGGTGGCGGCGGTGGCGCGCGAAGTACTGGAAGAGTCTGCGTATCAATTTGAGCCACAATATCTGATCGGCATTTATCGCTGGCATTCAACCCGGGCGGATACCACCTATTTGCGTTTCGCATTTGGCGGACGTGTTGTGGAGCACTACCCAGAGCGCACACTGGATCATGGCATTGAGCGCTCCGTGTGGGTAACTACTGATGAGCTCCGCGCCAGCCTTGAACGCCACCGCAGTCCACTGGTGCTGCGCTGTATCGAAGATTATATTGCGGGCAAGCGCTATCCCTTGGAAGCTTTAGTGCACTATGACTAACGAAGGTGAACGTGAAAAGCAGTCTTAAATCCCGGCGTTGCGTTGTAGTCGGCATGTCCGGCGGAGTTGATTCCGCTGTTACTGCATTGCTGCTGAAACAGCAAGGCTACGATGTGATCGGTCTGTTCATGAAAAACTGGGAGGACGATGACAGCGATGAATATTGCTCTACCCGCCAGGACCTGATTGATGCGGTGTCGGTCGCCGACACAATAGGCATTCCGATTGAGGCGGTTAATTTCTCGCGCGAATACAAGGATCGTGTGTTCAGCTATTTTCTGCGTGAATACGAAGCCGGGCGCACGCCCAATCCGGATATCCTGTGCAACTCTGAAATCAAATTCAAGGCCTTTCTCGAGCACGCAATCAGCTTGGGCGCCGATACGATTGCCACCGGCCATTACGCAAAAATTCAGGAAGTCGATGGCGAATATAAGCTGCTGAAAGCCGATGATGACAGCAAAGACCAAAGTTATTTTCTGCACCGTTTGAATCAGGCGCAACTGTCCAAGTCGATTTTTCCGCTGGGCACGGTGCGCAAATCGCAAGTGCGCGATATCGCGCGGCAGCACAATTTATCCAACCATGCCAAAAAAGACAGCACCGGAATCTGCTTCATAGGCGAGCGCCCGTTCCGCGAGTTTCTCAACCGTTACCTGCCCACTCAGCCGGGCGACATGTGCACGCCACAAGGTAACGTGGTCGGGCAGCACATGGGCTTGTCGTTTTATACGATAGGCCAACGCCACGGGTTGGGTATTGGCGGGGCAAGGGAAACAACCGGCGAGCCGTGGTTTGTAGCGGACAAGGATAGGGCCAACAATCGCCTGATCGTCGTGCAAGGCCATGACCACCCGGCATTGCTGACCCCGCATTTGAATGCGATTGAGCTGCACTGGGTCAGCGGGCATGCACCTGACATTACCCAAGGCTACGCGGCGAAAACCCGCTACCGCCAGGCAGATGCCGTTTGCCGCATTGAAAATTTATCTGGTGATAGAGGCGGTTTTGGATTTGACTCTGCGCAATGGGCGGTGACGCCTGGGCAATCTGTCGTAGTTTATGACGGGGATGTGTGTTTGGGGGGTGGCATTATTGCCAAGTAACCACCCCGGCACTGCGTGCCACCCCTCCTTATCAAGGAGGGGAAAATACGGAGGTTCACTGTATTGTGCTTTGTTAAAGCTGCCCTCCTTTTTTCAAGGAGGGGTGGGCACCCGCAAGGGGTAGGCCGAGTTGTATCCAGCTGAAGCTGGACAACTTCTCACAGCGAAGCGGAAGGGGTGGTACGCGGGTGACTAGCGCAAGCTGATAACTGGCCACCCCAGTTTGTTTGCATGTACCCGCAACGTGTCATCCGGATCGACCGCCACGGGATGTTTAACCTTGCCCAGCAGCGGCAAGTCATTCAGTGAGTCGCTGTAAAACCAGCTGTCCGAAAAACTGCTCCAGTCCCAGCCATGTTGCGCCATCCAGTTTTCCAGGCGGGTGATTTTCCCTTCGCGGAAACATGGCACGCCGTCCACGCGTCCGGTGAATTCCCCATTTTTTTGCTCGGGTTCAGTGGCGATTAAATGTTCGATGTCGAATGCACGCGCAATCGGCGCAGTGACAAAGCTGTTGGTGGCCGTGATGATAACGCACACATCGCCCGCCGCACGGTGGCGCGTTACCAGCTGCTGCGCTGGGTCAGTCATCATGTGACGTACTTTCTGCTGCATGAATTGTTCGTGCCAGACATTCAGTTCCTGCTTGGTATGGCGCGACAAGGGCTTTAACTGGAAATCCAGAAAAGCATGGATATCCAGCGTCCCAGCCTTGTATTGCTGATAGAAAGCCAGGTTTTGTGCTTCGAATAATTCCCGGTCGAGCACGCCCTGGTCGATCAGGAATTGCGACCACTCGAAGTCGCTGTCTCCGTTAAGCAGGGTGTTGTCTAGATCAAATAAAGTCAGGTTCACTGTGAATAATCCTAAAAAAAGCAGTGGAAAGATGTAGGAGCGGGCCCTGCCCGCGA
>JANNQM010000119.1:0-32348 GCA_031400735.1 Gallionellaceae bacterium | reverse complement strand
CCGAAGCCAGCCCAGGGCCGCATGATGTGGATTATTTGTTTGATCGTTTCGTGGCAATGATGGAGGCAAATCGTGGCCAGTAAGGCTGTTCCAAAAGCGGGTAAAAAGCCCGTTTTGTTGCCCGGACAAATCATCGAAGGTATTGAGGGGCGAATTTATTCTTTGCGCGGTCAGCGGGTGATGTTGTCGCACGATCTGGCGGCGCTCTATCAAGTGGAGACCAAAGTGTTGATGCAGGCGGTGCGACGCAATATAGAACGCTTCCCGGATGATTTTTCTTTCGGACTTACCAATCAAGAAGTTAGAACACTAAGGTCACAATTTGTGACCTTGGAGGGCGGCCTGAGGACGTATGCGCCGCATGCCTTCACCGAGCAGGGTGTCGCCATGCTTTCGAGTGTGCTGAAAAGCAAACGAGCGGTCGGAGTGAATATCGAAATCATGCGCTCCTTTGTCAAGCTACGCAGCCTGCTTGAAGGCAATAAAGAAATGACGCGCAAGTTGGACGCATTGGAAAAGAAATACGACGCACAGTTTCAGGTGGTATTTGAAGCAATCCGGGAGTTGATGACACCCCCCCCACAGCCCAGAAAAAAACGTATTGGTTTTATTCAAGATTGACGATATGCCAAAACGCACAGACATAAAAAGTATTCTAATCATCGGCGCCGGCCCTATCATCATTGGCCAGGCGTGCGAGTTTGATTATTCCGGCGCGCAGGCGTGCAAGGCGCTGCGCGAGGAAGGCTATCGCGTGATTCTGGTGAATTCAAACCCGGCCACCATCATGACCGATCCCAATATGGCCGATGCGACTTACATCGAGCCTATCACGTGGAAGATGGTGGAACGCATCATTGCCAAGGAAAAACCGGATGCGATTTTGCCAACCATGGGCGGGCAGACCGCGCTGAACTGCGCGCTCGATCTGGCCAAACATGGCGTGCTGGAAAAATATGGCGTGGAAATGATAGGCGCGTCGCGCGAGGCGATAGACAAGGCCGAGGACCGCGAAAAATTCAAGCAGGCCATGACGCGCATTGGGTTAGCTTCCGCGCGCTCGGCCATTGCGCACAGCATGGAAGAGGCGTTGCAGGTGCAGCAGGTGATGGGTTTTCCGACGGTTATTCGTCCGTCTTTCACGATGGGCGGATCGGGTGGCGGCATTGCTTACAACCGCGAAGAATTTGTCGAAATTTGCGAGCGTGGCCTGGAGGCCAGCCCAACCAAGGAATTGTTGATCGAGGAATCCCTGCTCGGCTGGAAAGAATTCGAGATGGAAGTGGTACGCGACCATGCCGATAACTGCATCATCATTTGTTCGATAGAAAATCTTGACCCGATGGGTGTGCATACCGGCGACTCGATTACCGTCGCGCCAGCGCAAACCTTGACTGACAAGGAATACCAGATCATGCGCAATGCCAGCATCGCGGTGCTGCGCGAGATTGGTGTAGATACCGGCGGTTCCAACGTGCAATTTGCGATCAACCCGCGTGACGGGCGCATGGTGGTGATCGAGATGAATCCGCGTGTGTCGCGCTCTTCTGCGCTGGCATCCAAGGCGACCGGCTTCCCGATTGCCAAAGTCGCCGCGAAACTGGCTGTGGGTTACACACTAGATGAGTTGAAAAACGAAATTACCGGCGGTGCAACACCGGCTTCATTTGAGCCGACCATAGATTATGTCGTGACCAAGATCCCGCGTTTTGCGTTTGAGAAATTTCCCCAAGCCAACGACCGTCTGACCACGCAAATGAAATCGGTAGGTGAGGTGATGGCAATAGGCCGCACCTTTCAGGAATCGTTTCAGAAAGCCTTGCGCGGGCTGGAGGTTGGCGTGTACGGGCTGGATCAAAAATTCAGCGAGCGCGAAGCGGTAGTGTCTGAGCTGGGCAGTCCCGGGCCGGATCGTATCTGGGCGGTGGGAGATGCCTTCCGTCTTGGCATGAACGTGGAAGAAATACACGCAGTCAGCAAGATTGACCCATGGTTTCTGGTGCAAATCGATGATTTAATCCGCCAGGAAAAATTGCTGCAGGGACGCACGCTGCAAAGCCTGAATGCACATGAGCTGCGCCAGCTCAAACGCAGCGGCTTTGCCGATGCCAGACTGGCCAAGTTGCTGGGTAGCGACGAGACTGCAATGCGCAACCATCGCCATGCGCTGGGCGTGCGGCCGGTGTTCAAGCGCGTAGATACTTGCGCTGCCGAGTTCGCCACCAATACGGCTTATATGTATTCCACTTATGAAGAGGAATGCGAAGCGGCGCCTTCCAGTAACAAAAAAATCATGGTGCTGGGCGGCGGGCCCAACCGCATCGGGCAGGGCATAGAGTTTGATTACTGCTGCGTGCATGCCGCGCTGGCGATGCGCGAGGATGGTTACGAGACCATTATGGTCAATTGCAACCCGGAGACTGTTTCCACGGATTACGACACTTCCGACCGCTTGTATTTCGAGCCACTGACGCTGGAAGATGTGCTGGAAATAGTAGCCGTGGAGAAACCGCTGGGCGTGATTGTGCAATATGGCGGCCAGACACCGCTCAAGCTGGCGCATGGCTTGGAAAAAAATGGCGTACCTATCATAGGCACGACGCCGGACATGATAGATTGCGCTGAAGACCGCGCGCGCTTCCAGCAAATGCTGCATGGCTTGAATTTGAAGCATCCGCCCAACCGCACGGCACGCACCGTCGAAGAAAGTGTGGCGGGTGCAGCGGAGATCGGCTATCCCCTGGTGGTGCGGCCTTCCAATGTGTTGGGCGGGCGCGCGATGGAGATTGTGCATGCCCAGGCTGACTTGGAGCGCTACATGAATGGCGCAGTGGAGAGCGCGAAAGTTTTCCCGGAGCGCATGCCCATTCTGCTGGACCGTTTTTTGAACGATGCCATTGAAGTGGATGTCGATGCCGTGAGTGATGGTACTGAGGTATTGATTGGCGGCATCATGGAACACATCGAAGAGGCGGGGGTGCACTCTGGCGACTCAGCTTGTTCGCTCCCCCCATTTTCGCTATCAATCGCTATGCAGAATGAATTGCGCCAGCAGACCACCGCGATGGCGCGGGCATTGAACGTGGTTGGGCTGATGAATGTGCAGTTCGCCATTCAAGGCGCGACGGTGTATGTTCTGGAAGTGAACCCGCGTGCCTCGCGCACCGTGCCGTTCGTGTCCAAGGCCACCGGCATTGCGCTGGCCAAGGTGGCGGCGCGCTGCATGGTGGGCAAGACTCTGGCGCAACAAGGCGTGACCAAAGAAATCATTCCGCCGTATTATTCGGTCAAGGAAGCCGTATTCCCGTTCATCAAATTTCCGGGAGTGGATGTTATTCTGGGTCCGGAAATGAAGTCGACCGGAGAAGTGATGGGAGTGGGCGACACCTTTGCCGAAGCTTTTGTAAAAGCGCAACTTGCGGCAGGCGTCAAACTGCCGTCAGCAGGCCGGGTTTTTGTCAGCGTGCGCAATGCCGATAAATCAGGGGCCGTGGATATTGCCAAAAGCCTGCGCGATATGGGCTTTACAGTGCTGGCGACGCGGGGTACTGCGGCAGTGCTGGAACAAGCTGGGGTTGCGGTAACTATGGTAAACAAGGTGGCAGAAGGCCGCCCGCATATTGTCGACATGATCAAGAACGGCGAGGTCAGCCTGATCATCAATACCGTGGACAGCAAGCGCAGCGCAATGCAGGATTCCTATTCGATCCGTTATGCCGCGCTGCAACGCAAGGTGACTTACTTTACCACGCTAGCCGGCGCGCGCGCTGCCTGCCTGGGCATGAAAAATTGGGTGGAATGGCGGGTGTATGATTTGCAGGGGCAGCACAAACGATTATGATTATAGGTCGGGCTTCAGCCCGACAAACCGCGTCGGGATAAATCCCGACCTACGAGGAAATTTCAATATGAGCAAGGTTCCATTAACTGTAATAGGCGCTGAGCTTTTGCGCAATGAGCTGCACCAGCTTAAGACTGTGGAGCGTCCCTGGGTGATCAATGCCATCGCTGAAGCGCGGGCGCAGGGTGACCTGTCAGAGAACGCAGAATACGAAGCGGCCAAGGAGCGCCAGAGTTTTGTCGAGGGACGCATCGTAGAACTGGAAAGCAAACTGAGTAACGCGCAAATTATCGACCCCAAAACCCTTAATGCCGATGGCCGCTGCGTATTTGGTTCGACGGTAGAGCTGGAAGAAGTTTCGACCGGTGATGTGATGGTTTATCAGATCGTCGGGGATGACGAGGCAGACATCAGGCAGCGCAAAATTTCGATCAGCTCGCCGATTGCGCGCGCCCTAATCGGCAAGAGCAGCGGCGATGTGGCCGAAGTGCAGGCGCCGGGGGGAGTGAGGGAGTATGAAGTAGTGAATGTCCAATACATTTAAAAACCTCTGCATAACTACTGCGCTTGCTGATACTGCGTTAAAAAATGGCTCAAAATCCTCATTTACCAATTTGTAAACTCCGGTTTTTCGCCATTTTTTGCCTTGTCTCAGCTGCGCTCGCTACGTTATGCAGAGGTTTTTCGAGAGTACTGCGTAAAGGAATCAGCCGCGGCTGCCCAGTTGTTTCTTGGTAAGCGGCTTAGCCTTGCGGCGGGCGGGTTTTTTATCCGGCGCATCGGGTTGCGGCTGGTACACCACCAGGGTTTTGCCAATATGCTGCACTGGTGCGGCATTCAGTTCGGTACATATCTGTTCCAGCATGGCCTTGCGCGCTTCGCGGTCTCCATCCTGAACGCTGATCTTGATGACCTCATGGCTTTTCAGTGACCGGCTTATTTCAAGCAACACGGCGGAAGTAAGCCCAGCGGTCCCTATCATCACCGTGGGTTTCAGCGGGTGGGCGCGTGCTTTCAGGTTTTGGCGTTGCAGGACGGTTAGCGTTAACATTAATTTAAGGGTGACTCCACATTTCAAGTCCGCAGTTTAAACGATGAAGCGCTCCAAAACCAGCAAACAGTGGATGAATGAGCATGTAAACGACCCCTACGTGCAGCGCGCGCAGAAGGAGGGTTACCGTTCGCGTGCGGCCTACAAGCTGCTGGAAATTGATCAACGTGACCATTTGCTCAAGCGCGGCATGATAGTGGTCGATTTGGGCGCAACGCCTGGCGGCTGGTCGCAGGTGGCTGCCAGCAAGGTGGGGCCGACCGGCAAAGTCATAGCACTGGACTTGTTGCCGTTGCCTCCTCTCCCGGGCGTGGAGTTTATTCAGGGCGATTTTCGCGAAGACACCGTATTGGCGCAACTGGAGGAACGATTGGGCGGTAAGCCGGTCGCACTTGTAATTTGCGACATGTCGCCCAATATATCTGGCGTGGGAGTCACTGATCAGGCGCGTGGAATGCATTTAGCCGAATTGGCGCTGGATTTTTCTGCGCGGCATTTGCAACCCGGAGGGTCATTCCTGATCAAAGTCTTTCAGGGTGTAGGCTTTGAGGACTATTTGAAATTGATGCGCAGCCAGTTTAAGCGGGTGGTGACGCGCAAACCAGATGCCTCCCGTGACCGTAGCAGCGAGTTATATCTATTGGGCTTGGATAAGCTGGTTAATCAGCAAGGAAGCTAGACTTGGGTGCACTTGAGTAATCACTAGGAAAGTAGTCTAATGAAGCATGTTGGCTTGGCATACGCCAGTTTTAAGGAGGTATTTTGAATAATTTATTTAAGAGCATCGGCATTTGGCTGGTCGTAGCGCTGGTATTGATGACGGTGTTCAACCAGTTCAGTTCGCGTCAGCAGATGAATTCGCAGACGCAGATGGACTACTCGCAATTTCTGGACGCGGTTAAGCAAGGACAAATCAGCAAAGTGACCATAGAGGGCCGCACGCTGAAGGCAGTTACGTCCGATGGCAAGCGCATCACCAGCTTTGCGCCACAGGATTTGTGGCTGGTGTCTGATTTGATCAAAAATGGCGTCAAGATTGAAGCCAAGCCTGAAGAAGAGCAGTCCTTCCTGATGAGCATCTTCGTGTCGTGGTTCCCAATGCTACTGCTGATCGCGGTATGGATTTTCTTCATGCGCCAGATGCAGGGCGGCGGCAAGGGCGGCGGCATGTTCTCGTTTGGCAAGAGCAAGGCGCGCTTGCTGGATGACGCCAAGGAGCGCGTAACCTTCGCCGATGTGGCGGGCTGCGATGAGGCAAAGGAAGAAGTATCCGAGCTGGTCGATTTCCTGCGCGACCCAACCAAATTCCAGAACCTGGGCGGGCGCATTCCGCGTGGCGTGCTGATGGTGGGTAGCCCCGGCACTGGTAAGACATTATTGGCTAAAGCCATTGCCGGTGAAGCCAAGGTTCCATTCTTCTCGATTTCCGGTTCCGACTTTGTCGAAATGTTTGTCGGTGTCGGCGCCGCGCGCGTGCGCGACATGTTCGAGCAGGCCAAGAAACAATCACCGTGCATAGTGTTCATTGACGAAATTGACGCGGTTGGCCGCCAGCGCGGCGCCGGCATGGGCGGCGGTAATGACGAGCGCGAACAAACCTTGAATGCGTTGCTGGTGGAGATGGATGGATTTGAAGGCACCAGCGGCGTGATCGTAATCGCTGCCACCAACCGGCCTGATGTGCTCGATCCGGCGCTGCTGCGCCCCGGGCGTTTTGACCGCCAAGTAGTCGTTCCGCTGCCCGATATTCGCGGCCGCGAGCAGATATTGATGGTGCATATGCGCAAGGTGCCAGTGGCGCCTGATGTCAAGGCTGACATTCTGGCGCGCGGCACGCCCGGCATGTCTGGTGCCGACCTGGCCAACCTCGTGAATGAGGCGGCACTGTTTGCCGCGCGGCGCGGTAAACGTTTTGTCGAAATGGATGATTTCGAGTCAGCCAAGGACAAGATCATGATGGGCGCCGAACGCCGTTCGGTCATCATGCCGGAAGAAGAACGGCGCAATACGGCTTACCATGAATCAGGCCACGCCGTGGTGGCCAAGCTGTTGCCCAAAACCGATCCGGTACATAAGGTCACGATTATTCCGCGTGGCCGCGCGCTGGGCTTGACCATGCAGCTGCCAACCGAAGATCGTTACAGCATGGACAAGACCCGCATTCTGGATACGATTGCGGTGCTGTTCGGCGGGCGCATTGCCGAAGAAATTTTCATGCACCAGATGACTACCGGCGCTTCCAACGACTTTGAGCGCGCTACCGATATGGCGCGGCGCATGGTCACGCAATGGGGTATGTCAGAGTCTATGGGCACGATGGTGTATGGCGAGAACGAAGGCGAGATATTCCTCGGGCGTTCCGTGACCACACACAAGAATGTATCCGAGTCCACGATGCAAAAAGTGGATGAAGAAATCCGCCGCATTATCGACCAGCAATACGCCTTGGCGCGCAAGCTGATTGAAACCAACCGCGACAAAGTGGAAGCAATGGCACATGCGTTGCTGGAATGGGAAACGCTGGATGCCGAGCAACTGGACGACATCATGGGCGGCAAACCGCCGCGCGCGCCCAAGCCCAGCCCATATAGCCAGAATACCAAACCGCCGCAGGGCACCCCTGCCGCTCCAGCCAGCGCGCCTGCGCAACCAGCACCGGGAGCTTGAATGCAGGATTGAGGAACGAGGATCGAGGATCGAGTTAAAAGCAGCGCAGCCGGTTTCCCTCAATCCTCAATCCTCGATCCTCGATCCTCAATGTTCTTCCATTGCGGCCCCTTCCAGCTAAACTTCTCCCGCCCATTGGTCATGGGCATCGTTAATGTCACGCCCGATTCATTTTCTGATGGTGGCCGTCATTTGCAGCGCGATGCTGCGCTGGCTTATGCCGGTCAGCTGGTTGAGCAAGGCGCGGATCTGCTCGACATCGGTGGTGAATCAACGCGTCCGGGCGCGCCAGTTATCAGTGTGCAACAAGAGCTGGACCGCGTGCTGCCGGTGATTGAAGGTTTGCGCGGCGTGGCCGTTCCCGTTTCGGTAGATACCCGCAAGCCTGAAGTAATGCGTGCGGCGCTGGCGGCAGGCGCGAGCATGGTCAACGACATCAATGCGCTGCAACAACCGGACGCAATGGCTATCGTCGCTGACAGCAATGCCGCCGTGTGCCTGATGCACATGCAAGGCAACCCACAGACCATGCAGCAACAGCCGCACTATCATGATGTCGTGGCCGAGGTTATCGAATTCCTGCGCGCCCGCATCGCTGCTGTACAGGCTGCAGGCATCGCGCGCGAACGTATCGTGATTGATCCGGGTTTTGGTTTTGGTAAAACTTTGGAGCATAATCTGGCCTTGCTGCGGCGGCTGCATGAATTTTCTGCGTTGGGCGTGCCGCTGTTGGCAGGTTTGTCCCGCAAATCCATGCTCGGCACCCTGACCGGCCAGGATGCGCAACACCGCGTCCATGCCAGCGTGGCAGCGGCGCTGCTGGCAGTGCAGCATGGTGCAAACATAGTGCGGGTGCATGATGTGCAGGCGACAGTAGATGCTATTAAAGTGTGGAGTGCGGTGAGTCAAAAACCTGACCACAGAGACACAGAGACACAGAGAAAAACTTAAAATAATTGTTGGTAGTTTTATCTTGAATTGCTTTTGACTTTCTCTGTGCCTCTGTGTCTCTGTGGTGAAATGTTTTCGTAGTGAGAAATTTTCAGGAGCAATAAATGGGCAGAAAATATTTCGGCACCGATGGTGTGCGCGGCAAAGTGGGTGAACATCCGATCACGCCGGAATTTGTCATGCATCTTGGCTATTCCGCAGGCAAGGTGCTGGCCGCCGCCGACTGGCATTTGTCGCAGGGTGAAAATCCCGGCGTGCTGATCGGCAAGGACACGCGCATTTCCGGCTATCTGCTGGAATCGGCATTGCAGGCCGGGCTGATTGCTGCCGGTGTGGATGTGTATCTCGCGGGGCCGGTACCGACCCCGGCAGTGGCTTATCTGACGCGCGCGCTACGCCTGCAGGCCGGCATTGTGATCTCTGCGTCGCACAATCCGTTTGAAGATAACGGCATCAAGTTTTTTTCCAGCCAGGGTGCCAAGCTGCCGGATGAAACCGAGCGCGCGATTGAAGCGGGACTGGAAACGCCGATTGTGTGCATGCCTTCAGCCCGGCTGGGCAAGGCCAAACGCATTGATGACGCGGCCGGGCGTTATATCGAATTTTGCAAAAGCAGTTTCCCTTATGACCTGGACCTGCGCGGGCTGAAGCTGGTAGTAGATTGCGCACACGGCGCGGCTTACCACATCGCGCGCCATGTGTTCCACGAACTGGGCGCGGATGTAGTGGCGATTGGTGTGCAGCCCGATGGCAAGAACATTAATGATGGCTTTGGCGCGACTGCTCCAGCAAACCTGCAGCAAGCGGTACAGGAGCATCATGCCGATATGGGTATAGGCCTGGATGGCGACGGCGACCGGCTGGTGATGGTAGACGCAGCCGGACGGCTATACGATGGTGATCACCTGCTCTACATTATTGCCCGCCACCGCCATGAACTGGGCATGCTCAAAGGTGGTGTGGTCGGCACGCTGATGACCAACCTGGCGTTCGAACATGCGATGCAGCGTATCGGCGTGCCATTCGCGCGCGCCAAAGTGGGCGACCGCTATGTGATGGAAACCATGCTGCAGCGGGGCTGGCAACTGGGCGGGGAAAATTCCGGCCACATCATCTGCCTCGACCGCCACACTACTGGCGACGGCATCATCTCTGCCCTGCAAGTGCTGCATGCCTTGCGTGCCAGGCAGCAATCGCTGGCGCAAGCCGTAACTGACCTGACCTTATACCCGCAAATGCTGGTCAACGTGCGCGTCGCCAAAGGCGCCGACTGCTCCACCCACGCCAGCGTCCGCGCCGCAGTCACCGCTGCCGAAAATGCGCTGAACGGCAGCGGCCGCGTGCTGCTGCGGCCTTCCGGCACCGAGCCATTACTGCGTGTGATGGTGGAAGGTGAAGATGGCGAAAAAGTACGGCACTGGGCAGAAAAAATTGCCCAGGCGGTACGTGAGGCGGCTTAGAACAAACTTGCACTTTCGCCACACACCGAGATGTTAAGTCCAGCCAATACTATCTTTAGCGAGACTGCAGTTTAATCCTTCTTGCCCTTGCCTTTATCCTTGCCGCCCTTTTCATGACCATCCTTACTACCGCCATGCTTGCCATGTTTCTCACGATAGCGCGGCGCATATTCGTTCTGATACCAGCTATCCTGGACAAAATAGACCGGCTGACCGCAAGCATTATATTTGTGGCAATGTTTGCGCCAATTTTTTTGGTGGCCGGGTGGGACGCGTAAGTAGGCTGGGTGACCTCCCCCTCCCGGTTGAATGATGATGGGGGTCGGGTAGATCAATGGCGGATGCGGAAAGTTGCCGATATCCAGGCGGCCATAGAAACCGGGATCGCCGACACTAATTGATACACCTACATCGGCTGCAAATGAAGGCAGGGCGGACAGAGTTATTGCGGTTACAAAAAGAAATCGTTTCATTATTGTGCTCCTTTGTGAGTGATGCATACCCCTTACCGACTTGTTGATAGTAACAGAGCCGGAGTCGCAAGTGTCAGTTGGGCGATGGATACGCTAGTGAAACAACGATGAGATTGCGCCTTAGCCAAAGCGGCCGGTAATGTAATCCTCGGTGCGCTTGTCGGTGGGGTTGATGAACATGCGGTTGGTGTCGCCGAATTCGATCAGGTCGCCCATGTACATGAAGGCGGTAAAGTCGGAGACGCGTGCGGCTTGTTGCATGTTATGTGTGACGATCAGGATGGTCACTTTTTTCTTCAGTTCGGAAATCAATTCCTCAATGCTGCCGGTGGCGATCGGGTCCAGCGCGGAGGTTGGCTCGTCGAACAATACAATCTCCGGGTCTATCGCCAGTGCGCGCGCGATGCACAGCCGTTGTTGTTGTCCGCCGGACAGGTTAAACGCCAGTTCTTTCAGGCGGTCTTTGACCTCGCTCCACAGCGCCGCGCCGCGCAGCGCTTCTTCCACCTTGTCGTCGATTTCGTGCTTGCTGCGCATGCCGCGCACGCGCAAGCCATACGCGACATTTTCGTAGATGGATTTGGGAAACGGGTTGGGTTTCTGGAATACCATGCTGATGCGCATGCGCACTTCCATCGGGTCGACCTGCTTCGCCACGATGTTGGTGTTATCCGGATGCAGAATTATTTCGCCGCCGTAACGGTTGCCCGGATACAGGTCGTGCATCCGGTTAAAGCAGCGCAGGAAGGTCGATTTGCCGCACCCAGAAGGGCCGATCAATGCGGTCACCTGTTTCTCGGCAATCGGCATGTTGATGTTTTTGAGCGCCTGTACCTTGCCGTAGAAAAAATCGAGGTTCTTTACTTCAGCTTTTGGTTTGGGTGCGTGGTCTTGATTGCCTGATGTCGGCATTGCTTTGGCTCCTACCATTTTATGTTTTTGCGGATGCGGTAGCGCAGGTAAATCGCGACTGCATTCATCGCCAGCGTCATCACAATGATCACTACACCCGCGGCGGCAGCGTTAATCAGGAACGCTTCTTCCGGGCGCGATACCCAGTTGAACATCTGGATAGGCAGCACGGTAAACGGCGCAAACATCCAGTCGAACATGCCTGCCGGTGGGTCGCCACTGAATGGCGCGGGCGGCAGGAAGGCGATAAAGGTCAGCGCGCCTATCGTGATGATGGGTGCAGTTTCGCCGATAGCGCGTGCCAGGCCGATAATTACACCGGTCAGGATGCCACCCTTGGAATAGGGAATCACATGGTCGGAAACCACCTGCCAGCGTGTGGCGCCCAGCGCATAAGCGGCTTCACGGATTTCGCGCGGTATCGTGCGCAGTGATTCGCGCGTGGCGACGATGATGATAGGCAGGATCAGCAGCGCCAGTGTCAGCCCGGCGGAGAGTATGCTTTGCCCGAGATCCAGCTGGTAGACAAACAACCCCAGCGCCAGCAGGCCGTAGATGATGGAAGGCACGCCGGCCAGGTTGCTGATGTTGATTTCGATAATAGTGGTCAGCAGATTTTTCGGTGCATATTCTTCCATATAAATCGCCGCCGCAACACCGAGCGGAATCGCAATCAACGCCGTGACCAGCATCACCAGCACACTGCCGACCCAGGCGGAAAGAATGCCGGCCTGCGCCGCGCGGCGCGACGGGAATGAGGTGAAGAAATCATAATTAAGACGTTCCAGGCCATCCATCAGCAAGTTGATAAACAGGCCGAGCAAGGTAATCACGCCCAGCATCATGCACACCAACCCGACCAGCGAGAATATGTAGTCGTTGAATTTGAGGCGCCGGATCAGCGCGCGGATTTGTTTGACTTTTTGCGGTTCGGACATATTAATAGTGTTCGCGGTAGCGTGCCCGTATCATCTGGCCGAGGACGTTAAATGCCAGCGTCATCAGGAATAACACCAGCCCGGCGGCAAAAATGCTCTGGTAGCCGATGGAACCATGCGGCAGATCGCCCAGTGCAACCTGCACGATATAAGCGGTAATCGTCGCGGCGGAATCGCGCGGATCCCAGGTGAAAGTAGGTTGCTGCCCGGCGGCAATGGCCACTACCATAGTCTCGCCAATGGCGCGTGACATGCCCAGGATGTAAGCGGCGGCAATGCCGGAAATGGCCGAGGGTGTGACAACTTTCAGCGCGGTCTGAAAACGGGTGGCGCCCATCGCATACGACCCCTCGCGCAGCGACATCGGCACCGCGCGCATCGCATCTTCCGAAACGGATGACACATAAGGCACGATCATGATGCCGATCACGATACCTGGCCCCAGCATGTTAAAGCCGTTCAGGCCGGGCATGACCATTTGCAACATCGGGGTTACGATCAACAGCGCAAAATATCCGTACACTACGGTAGGAACACCGGCCAGCAATTCCAGGAAAGGTTTGACGATTTCGCGCACCTTGTGCGGCGCAAACTCGGAGAGATAAATCGCAATGATCGTACCGATCGGGATGGCCACCAGCAATGCCACCGCCGAGGTGACCAGTGTCCCTGCGACCAGCGGCAGCACACCGTAATGGGCATCCTCAAACAGCGGTGTCCATACTGTGCTGGTCAGAAACTCAACAATGGAAACATGCTTGAAGAAAGTCAGCGATTCGTAGAACAGGATGGCTACGATGGCCACCGTGATCAGCACTGCAGAAAACGCCGCGAGGAAAAGCACCGCTTCGATGAGCCGCTCACGCGCGTGACGCCAGGGATTTTTGTGCAGGCTGTTCTTCACTTGTTTTGGTTGGCGTGGGTTAGGGGTATGTGGATTTTAGCAGGGCGGATTTTAGCAGGGAAATAAATAATAGTTCGGTTGATTCCGTACTCGCGACACATAAAATATATGGCTGCAAACGAAAAACGGGAACTGCCGTTCCCGCTTCCGTGATTAAACCGGCAAAAATCAGTGCTTGCCCTCGCGGGTAAGCAACTCTTCCACACTGACACCCACTTCAGCGATGCCGCCAAAGCCGGTCCCAATCTTTTTGTTGCTGAAATTCTTGCGCGCCAACTCATAGGCGCTTGCCGGCAGATCCACATACCCGACTTCCTTGGACAACTTGCCGGCATACTTCAGGTAGTACTCGACAAATTCCTTGACTTCCGGCTTCTCTAACGATTTGGCATTGACATAAATGAACAGCGGGCGCGACAACGGCTGGTAAGTCCCGTTGTTGGTCGTTTTAACGCTGGGCATCACGGCTGCAGATTTGTCGTCTATCTTGATCGGCACTGCCTTGAGCTTGTTCTTGTTTTCCTCATAATAGGCCAACCCCAGATAGCCCATCGCATTCACATCGCGACTGACAAACTGCACTGAGACATTGTCGTCTTCCGTTGCCTGGTAATCGCCCCGGCTGGATTTTGCCTTGCCCACCACCGCCTCGGTAAAATAGTCGAATGTGCCCGAATCAGATCCTGCGCCGGCTAGCTTCAGCGGAACATCGGGGAACGAAGCGCGCACCTGTTTCCAGGACATTACTTTGCCCTGCGCTGCGGGTTCCCACATGGTCTTCAGTTCAGCAACAGTCAGATAATCAACGAACGTGTTTTTGGGATTGACGATCACGGTCAGCGCATCAAACGCCACCGGTAATTCAATGTATTGGATGCCAGCAGCTTTACAAGCTTCCATTTCCTGCTTGAGGATAGGGCGGGAGGCATCGGCAATGTCGGTCTCGCCACGGCAAAATTTCTTGAAACCACCGCCGGTGCCGGAAATGCCGACAGTGACCTTGATCGAACCTTTCTTGTCTTTCTGGAATTCTTCTGCTACGGCTTCAGTGATCGGATAAACCGTGCTGGAGCCGTCTATTGTTACGATCTTGTCTTCGGCGAGTGCGGGTTGGGTGAGTGCTGCGAAAATGCCGCAGGCCAGTGTGGCTGTGGTGAGCAGTTTAAGAATATTCAGTTTGCGCATATCAAAATCTCCATGTGGGAAGCGGGTTGAATGTTAACTAGTCTTACTGTGTCACAAAACGCTGAAGGTCGCATCATAGTGTGTATATATTACGGGAATATTACAGACTTCATTCCTATTGGAATGAATGGATAATGCCCAGTCCCAGTACCAGTCCGGTTGTTTCGAACCTGTGGAGAGTCTGCTAAATCTGCTAAATCTGTTAGCAGCTGGTGTCATTCTTAAGTGGAGTCAGGTGGCAGATTTATTACAGTCGCTTAATGTGTAACTTTTATTCTGTCCTTGCAGAATAGGACGGTATGTTTGAGACAGGTAGGATGAAGCGAGCATGAATTTAATGACTCCGTATAATTTGCCATGCAGCGCAGGAATCGGGCTGCGCGCGCCGCACTATGGTCAGGTGCTGGAAAAAATTCCCCCACTGAACTGGGTAGAAGTGCATAGCGAGAATTTTTTCGGGGGTGGGGCGCCTTTGCGTACATTGCTCAAGGTGCGCGAACATTATCCGGTCAGTCTGCATGGGGTAGGCATGGGGCTGGCGTCCGCTGACCCTCTCGACCAGGAACACTTGGCTGCATTGTGCACGCTGTGTGACACTGTTCAACCGGCCTCGGTATCCGAGCATTTATGCTGGAACGCGGCGGCGGGAATGGTTATTAACGATTTGTTGCCGTTCCCTTACACTTCCGCTGCATTAGCCCACGTCGCCGACCGGGTGCAACAGGTGCAAGACCAGCTTGGCCGCCGCTTGCTGGTGGAAAATCTTTCCAGTTACCTGACTTTTGCTCGCAGTGAAATGAGCGAAGGCGAATTTCTTGCGCAACTGGCCAGCCGCACCGGTTGCGGCATCCTGTTTGATGTGAATAACCTGTACGTGAATGCCCGCAATCTAGGCGTGGATGCCCAGGCCTTCATCAAGACGCTCCCCCCTGCAGCGGTAGCGGAATACCACTTGGCGGGCCATAGTGTACAGCAGGGCTGCCTGGTGGATACCCATAGTGCACGCGTATGCGCAGAGGTTTGGTTGCTGTATCAAACCGCGCTGCAACATATCGGGCCGCGCCCCACGTTAATCGAATGGGATAGCGATATCCCGGAACTGGACGTGTTGCTGGACGAAGCCACTCGCGCACAGCAATACATGGAGAGTTACCGTGCGGTCACTGAGTAATGATCTGGTGGGCTTTGCGCGCGCTATCGCCGCGGGCCATGACTTGCCGCAGCAACAGGTCAGCTGTCCGCGTTACCCGGTGGCTACGGCGTTGGACATCTACCGCAACAATTATCGTGGCAACCTGCAGGACACGCTGTCAGCGGCTTACCCGGTGATCGAACAACTGGTGGGTCAGGATTTTTTCCGGTGGATGGCGCGCGAATATATAGCGCAACATCCTTCAAACAGCGGCAATCTGCATTTGTATGGAGCACAGATGGCGAGCTTCATCGCTGCTTTTGTTCCCGCACAAGGCCTTGCTTACCTGCCGGACATGGCCGCGCTGGAATGGGCGTGCCACCGCGCCTATTACGCGCCCGATGCTGCTACATTAGATATCAGCGCGCTGGCGCAGGTATCACCGCAACAGTATTCCGGATTGATCCTGACCTTGCATCCGGCCTGCCATCTGCTGCATTCCCGTTATCCCGTCGCGGCGATCTGGCATGCGCACCAGCCCCATACACAAATATCAGCTACGGCCAGTGACTTCCATATTAATCTGGATAGCGGCGCCTGCAATGTATTGGTAAGCCGCGGGGCTGATAGTGTTTGCGTGGATGAACTGCCCCAAGCAGACTATGATTGGCTGCTGCGCCTGCAGGCTGGCAGCACACTGGGCGCAGCAACTTCAGCTACATTGCAACGATTTGCTGATTTTGACCTACGTCCTGCGCTGTTAAATGTGGCGTCACACGGTGTACTGGCGGGTTTTGGCCAGGGCTGATTCAAAATATTTACCAGGGAGGCACCAATGAACCCGTTAATAAAAACTGCCCGGTGTTATTACGTTGCTGCGCATTGGCCGGAATACCTGGCGCCCGCATTCGACCTGGGGCTGAGATTATTTTTGGCTAATGTCTTTTTCAAGTCCGGATTGACCAAAATAAAAAATTGGGACAGCACGCTTTATTTATTTACCGATGTCTATCAAGTACCTGTGCTCTCTCCTGAAATTGCGGCGTGGCTGGCCACCAGCGGTGAGCTAGGCTTATCAACATTGCTGGCCGTGGGGTTGTTCGGCCGGTTTGCCGCTGCCGGGTTGTTAATACTCAACGCTGTAGCCGTGCTGTCGTATTACTCTGAGCTGAGTGAAGCGGGCCTTAACCAGCATTTATACTGGGGAATTTTGCTGGCGGTGTTGCTGGTCAACCGCAGCCCCTGGTCGGTAGATGCTTGGCTGGAAAGGCAATTGCACAGGTTTAACTAGACCCGCCGAGCGACTGGCTTGGGTTAATTCTTTCGCGGCCTGGTCATCCGTTCCACTCATGCAGCAAGATTGACCGGGAATGCTTTCGCGGGTAGCATGGCCGCCTTTCGTTTGTGGAAAGTTCGGACCGATGCGGCGCAAGCTTGTGGCAGGAAACTGGAAGATGGTAGGGGGTCTGACCCAGAACGAGGCTTTACTGAATGCGGTCGCGTCCGGCATGGCAAAAATCCATGGGGTGGATTGCGCGGTCTGTGTGCCGTTTCCCTATCTGGCCCAAACCCAGCAATTATTGCGCAGCACATCAGTCAAATGGGGTGCGCAGGATGTGCATCAGCTGGACAAGGGTGCTTATACCGGCGAAGTGGCTGCCTCCATGCTGTGCGATTTTGGCTGTCATTATGTGATCGTCGGGCATTCGGAGCGGCGCAGCCTGTATGGTGAAAGCAGCCAACTGGTGGCAGAAAAATTTGCCGCAGCGCAAAAAACAGGGTTGGTGCCCATTTTGTGCGTAGGCGAAACATTAGAGCAACGCGAAAGCGGCACGACCGAAGCAGTAGTCGCGGAGCAACTGGATGCGGTGATTAAACTGCTTGGCGTGCAGTCATTGCGCAATGCCGTACTGGCGTATGAGCCGGTTTGGGCGATAGGCACAGGCAAAACAGCTTCACCCCAGCAGGCACAAGCGGTCCATGCCTTTATTCGCCAGCGTATTGCGGCGCTGGATGGGAAGGTTGCGCAAGGCTTGTGTATACTTTACGGCGGTAGTGTCAAGGCGGCCAATGCGGCTGAATTGTTCACGATGCCGGACATTGATGGCGGGCTGATCGGCGGGGCATCGCTGGTTGCCGGGGAATTCCTGGCGATCTGCGAAGCCGCAAAAAATTAATTGATATTTTGGTGGGGTAACGAGTGGAAACTATAGTTTGGGTTGTGCATATAATTACGGCAGCAGTGCTGATTGGCCTGGTGTTGATGCAGCATGGCAAAGGGGCGGATATGGGAGCGGCATTTGGCACCGGTTCCGCCGGCAGCGTATTCGGTTCCAGCGGATCCGCCAATTTTTTAAGTCGCAGTACGGCCGTAGCAGTCGTCATATTTTTTGTTACCAGTCTGGCGCTGACGTATCTCTACGCTAACCCGACCACCCCTCAGGGCGTGATGGACAGGCAAGAGGCGACTACTGCTGAACCTGCGGTTGCGCCTGCCTTGCCGGTGGATGAGGGCAGTGGTTCAAGGACTCAAGAAATACCCAAGTAACGGATATTTTAAATAAGTATGCCGATGTGGTGAAATTGGTAGACACGCTAGCTTGAGGGGCTAGTGGCGAAAGCCGTAGCAGTTCGAGTCTGCTCATCGGCACCAATTATTCAGTCCTGGTATTGGATTCTGGCATTCAGGTTCTGGCCATTTAACTAACTGGAATTGCAGGCCGTGTGAGCGCATCAAATGCGCTGAGCGGAAGGGGATATTCAAATGTTGGAGAATTATTTTCCGGTGTTGCTGTTTATCTGTGTGGGGCTGGCGGTAGGGGTGGTGCCCCTGGTGCTGGGCAAACTGCTTGCACCCAATCACCCGGATAGCGCAAAACTCTCGCCTTATGAGTGCGGCTTCGAAGCCTTCGAAGACGCGCGAATGAAATTTGACGTCCGTTATTACCTCGTTGCCATCCTGTTCATCCTGTTCGATCTGGAAATCGCATTCCTGTTTCCGTGGGCCGTCGTACTGAAAGAAATCGGAATGTTCGGTTTTGTCTCCATGATGATTTTCCTGGGTATCCTCGTGGTTGGATTCATCTATGAGTGGATGAAGGGGGCGTTAGAATGGGAGTAACGGCAGGAGCAGGGAGCCGGGGCCCCGCGCAGCGGGGATGTGACCGTCCGCGAGTGCCGTCGGATGCCGACACCGGGCGTTGGAGAGAGATAGGGAAATGGAAGGAGGCATCGGTAAACACTATCGTACCGAGCTCTGATAAGGAGGTCCATCAATGAGCATTGAAGGCGTTCTGGAAAAAGGCATGATCACGACGTCGCTGGATACGCTGATCAATTACACGCGTACCGGGTCGTTGTGGCCTATGACATTCGGGCTGGCCTGCTGTGCGGTGGAAATGATGCAGGCCGGGGCTTCACGTTATGACCTGGACCGCTTTGGCATTGTCTTCCGTCCCAGCCCGCGCCAGTCTGATGTGATGATAGTGGCCGGTACACTATGCAACAAAATGGCCCCGGCTCTGCGCAAGGTCTATGACCAGATGGCCGAGCCGCGCTGGGTGATCTCGATGGGCTCATGCGCCAATGGCGGCGGGTATTATCATTATTCCTATTCAGTAGTGCGCGGCTGCGACCGCATTGTGCCGGTGGATGTGTATGTACCGGGTTGTCCGCCCACTGCTGAAGCATTGTTGTACGGCATTATCCAGCTGCAAAAAAAAATCAAACGAACCAATACCATTGCACGCTAGTGCTGGTAACTGCTGGTAGAGTAATTTAAGGAAATCATGGCTGATTTGAACCTGTTGAGCAGCAATCTCCAACAAGCTTTTGCGGAAAAAGTCATGCGCCTGGAAACCAGGCTGAGCGAGGTAACCCTGGAGATACGCGCGGACGATATGCTGCGCGTGTTAATGCGGTTACGCGATGACCCCCTGTTCCGTTTTGACCAGTTGATTGATTTGTGCGGCCTGGATTACTCCACCTATGGCAGCGATATTTCTATCGGGGGTGCTTATTTCAGTTCGGATGAAACTGCCCAAGCAAAAAATGAATTGCCGTTCAGTTCTGACGTTACTTATGCTGCGGGTTTGCTGTCCGATGAAGTAGGGCAAAGCGGTGTAGTGCGCAAAGGCGATGTCACCCCAACCAGCATACGCTCCCACCACGCCCGGTTCGCGGCGGTCTACCATCTGCTTTCGCATACCCATAATGTGCGGTTGCGGGTGCGTGTGTATGCTGAAGATAATGGTTTGCCGGTGCTGGATTCCGCGATTGGCATCTGGCCTTGTGCCAACTGGTATGAGCGCGAGGCGTTCGATTTGTACGGTATCGTCTTCACCGGCCACCCCGATTTGCGCCGACTGCTGACGGATTACGGCTTTGTCGGCAATCCTTTCCGCAAAGATTTCCCGTTATCCGGCCATGTTGAAATGCGCTATGACCCGGAGCAGCAACGTGTCATCTACCAGCCCGTTTCGATAGAGCCGCGCGAAGTTACGCCGCGCATTGTGCGCGAAGAAAACTACGGCCACAGCAAGACGGTTGAGAGAAAATAGTCATGGTTAAGAATAGAGTTAAAGTCCAAGGCTTGAACCACAGAGACACAGAGACACAGAGAAAGTCAAAATCTCTGGTATGGGTTTCCTCAGTGCCTCTGTGTCTCTGTGGTGAAGGGTTTTGCAATGGCAGAGATTAAAAATTACACAATGAATTTTGGCCCGCAGCATCCCGCGGCGCATGGCGTGTTGCGCCTGGTGCTGGAGCTGGATGGCGAGGTGATCGAGCGCGCCGATCCGCATATTGGGCTGCTGCACCGCGCGACCGAAAAGCTGGCCGAGCATAAAACCTACTTGCAGTCGGTGCCGTATATGGACCGGCTGGATTATGTGTCGATGATGTGCAACGAACACGCTTATGTGATGTCGATCGAGAAATTGCTGGGCATTGAAGTGCCGTTGCGTGCGCAGTACATCCGCGTGATGTTCGATGAGGTCACGCGCATCCTGAACCATCTGCTGTGGTTAGGCGCGCATGGCATAGATATCGGCGCGATGACAGTATTCCTGTACACCTTCCGCGAGCGCGAGGATTTAATGGATGTGTATGAGGCGGTATCCGGTGCGCGCCTGCATGCTGCCTACTACCGCCCCGGCGGCGTGTACCGCGACTTGCCGGATACCATGCCGCAATACCAGGCGTCGAAGATTCACAACGCAGCGGCAGTCAAGCGCATGAACGAAAACCGGCAAGGTTCGGTGCTGGATTTCCTGGAAGATTTCACCAACCGCTTTCCCAAATGTGTGGATGAATACGAGACGCTGCTGACCGACAACCGCATCTGGAAACAGCGCACGGTGGGCATCGGGGTCGTGTCGCCGGAACGCGCACTGGCATTGGGTTTCACCGGCCCGATGTTGCGCGGTTCAGGCATTGCCTGGGATCTGCGCAAGAAGCAGCCGTATGAAGTATATGACCGCATGGAATTTGATATTCCGGTTGGCGTTGAGGGTGATTGCTACGACCGCTACCTGGTTCGCATCGAAGAAATGCGCCAGGCTAACCGTATCGTCAAGCAATGCATTACCTGGTTACGGCAGAATGCCGGCCCGGTCATGGTAGCCAACCACAAGGTCGCCCCGCCTAACCGTGAATCGATGAAACTGAACATGGAAGAGCTGATCCACCATTTCAAACTATTTACCGAAGGCATGCATGTGCCGGAAGGCGAAGCCTATGCCGCGGTCGAGCATCCCAAGGGCGAATTTGGTATCTATCTGGTTTCCGATGGCGCGAACAAGCCGTATCGCCTGAAAATCCGTGCACCTGGGTTCCCCCATTTGGCGGCGCTGGACGAAATGGCGCGCGGACACATGATTGCCGACGTGGTCGCTATCATAGGCACACAAGATATAGTATTTGGAGAGATAGACCGTTAACCGCAAATGCAACTTGCGTTTGGCTAATAATTTTTAGAGGCATCCAGAATGTTATCCGATAAGGTTCAGGCTTTAATCAACAAGGAACTGAAGAAATATCCGCCAGACCAGAAGCAGTCTGCGGTGATGTCTGCGTTGCGTTTTGTGCAGGATGAAAAAGGCTGGATCGCCAACGATGATATGGCCGATATCGCTGCTTATCTGGGCATGCCGCAGATGTCGGTATATGAGGTAGCGACTTTTTATCATATGTACAACCTGAAGCCTATGGGTAGCCATACCTTGACGGTTTGCACCAATCTGTCATGTCAGCTGTCTGGCGCCCGCGAAAGCATGGATTATTTGCGCGAAAAACTGGGCATTGAAGTTGGCGAAGTGACAGCCGATGGCAAATTCGGCTTGCGCGATGGCGAATGCATGGGTGCCTGCGGCGATGCCCCATTGCTGACGGTAAACAACAAACGCATGTGCAGTTTCCTGACCCGGGAAAAAATAGATCAACTTCTGGCCGAGCTGGCCCAGGCAGGGAGATAACCCATGACCGCTCCGATTCTGCTGAATACAATGCAATTCGACCAGCCGTGGACGCTGGAAAATTACCTCAAAGTCGGTGGCTATCAGGCATTACGCAAGATACTTGCCGAGAAAATGACGCCTGATGCGATCATCGCCGAGGTCAAGGCTTCCGGCCTGCGCGGACGCGGTGGTGCAGGTTTTCCGACCGGGCTGAAATGGAGTTTCATGCCGCGCAATTATCAGGGCGATAAATATCTGGTATGCAATTCGGATGAAGGCGAGCCGGGCACGTTCAAGGATCGCGACATTTTGCGCTACAACCCGCACCTGTTGATCGAAGGCATGGCGATAGGCGCGTATGCGATGGGCGTCAAAGTTGGTTACAACTACGTGCACGGCGAAATTCTGGAAGCCTATGACCGCATGGAAGTCGCCTGCGAAGAAGCGCGCGCCGCCGGATACCTGGGTAATAATATTCTGGCCAGCGATTTCAGTTTTGACCTGCACAACCATCTGGGTTATGGCGCTTATATTTGCGGCGAAGAAACCGCGTTGCTGGAATCGCTGGAGGGTAAAAAAGGCCAGCCGCGTTTCAAGCCGCCGTTCCCGGCCACTTCCGGGCTGTACGGCAAGCCGACGACAATCAATAACACCGAGACCTTTGCCAGCATTCCCTACATCATCAACAACGGTGGCCAGAAATTCCTGGAGCTGGGCAAGCCGAATAACGGTGGCATCAAATTATTTTCGATTTCCGGCCACGTCAACAAGCCGGGTAATTTTGAAGTGCCATTGGGCACGCCATTCAAAAAACTGCTGGAAATGGCTGGCGGCATGCGCGGCGGGCGCAAGCTGAAAGCCTGCATACCGGGCGGCTCTTCGATGCCGGTGCTGCCGGGCGAGATCATGATGGACCTGGACATGGATTACGATTCGGTAGTCAAGGCCGGGTCTATGCTGGGCACCGGCGCAATCATAGTCATGGATGAAACCACCTGCATGGTGCGCGCGCTGGAGCGGCTGTCGTATTTTTATTACGAAGAGTCCTGCGGACAATGCACGCCGTGCCGCGAAGGTACCGGCTGGCTGTACCGCATTGTGCACCGCATTGAATCCGGCGCCGGTCGGCCAGAGGACCTGGATTTGTTGCTCAGCCTGTGTGAAAACATCGCCGGACGCACGATTTGTGCGCTGGGTGACGCTGCGGCGTGGCCGGTGCAGGGTTTCCTCAAGCATTTCCGCAAGGAATTTGAACAACACATTGAGCAAAAACAGTGCCCATTCCATAATCCGCTGCAAGGGGAGAGAAGACGATCCCCAGTTGCAGAGGAGAGTTTGGGATGAGGCAATCTAGTTGAATCAGATAGGGTAAGTTAATGGTCAACATTGAAATAGACGGCAAACGGGTGGAAGTCGAAAACGGCCGCACCGTGATCGAAGCGGCCAACCAGCTGGGAATTTATATTCCGCATTTTTGCTATCACAAAAAATTGTCGATTGCGGCCAACTGCCGCATGTGCCTGGTGCAGGTTGAAAAAGCACCCAAGCCGCTGCCAGCATGCGCCACACCCGTGACTGAAGGCATGAAAGTTTCTACCGCGTCCGAACAGGCGATCAAGGCGCAAAAAGGCGTGATGGAATTTCTGCTGATCAACCATCCTCTGGATTGCCCGATCTGCGATCAGGGCGGCGAATGCCAGTTGCAGGATCTGGCTGTGGGCTATGGTGCCAGCGCGTCACGTTATCAAGAAGAAAAACGCATGGTACTGCCCAAGGACATAGGCCCGCTGGTGGCGGCAGAAGAAATGAGCCGCTGCATCAACTGTACGCGCTGCGTGCGTTTCGGCATTGAGATAGGCGGCGAAATGGAGCTGGGTCAGGCGTTCCGGGGAGAACATGCGGAAATCATGTCGTTCCTGTCGGACACCGTGGATTCCGAGTTGTCCGGCAACATGATAGACCTGTGCCCGGTCGGCGCGTTGACCAGCAAGCCATTCCGCTACAAGGCGCGCACCTGGGAATTGTCGCGCCGCAAATCCATCAGCCCGCACGACAGCCAGGGTTCCAATCTGGCCGTGCAGGTAAAAGGTAACCGCGTGATGCGCGTGTTGCCGCTGGAAAATGAAGAGATCAACGAATGCTGGCTGTCGGATAAAGACCGCTTCAGCTACGAAGGGTTAAATTCCAGCGAGCGTTTGACCAAGCCGATGATCAAGCAGGGCGGCAAGTGGCTGGAAGTGGAATGGCAAGCTGCGCTGGAATATGTCGCCAACGGGCTGCGCCACACGGTCAATTCATCCGGTGCGGAATCCATAGGAGCCTTGGCTACACCGCATTCCACGCTGGAAGAACTTTATCTGTTGCAAAAATTGGTGCGCGGTCTGGGCAGTTCCAACGTCGACTTCCGTTTGCGCCAGTCTGATTTCAGTGGCGACGGCAAACAAAAAGGCGCGCCCTGGCTGGGTATGTCGCTGGCAGAAATCAACACCCGCGACCGCTTCCTGCTGGTGGGCAGCTTCCTGCGTAAGGACCATCCGCTGCTTGCGGCGCGTGTGCGCCAGGCCGCGAAAAAAGGCGCGCAGGTGAATGTGCTGCATGCTGCCGATGATGACCTGTTAATGCCAGTGCTGAACAAAACTATAGCCTCCCCAGCTGACATGGCGGCCCACCTGGCGCAAGTATTAAAGGCGCTGGCCGCAATCAAACAAGCGACACTGGATGCTAGTGTGCAACAGGCTGCGCAAGGCGTGACACCGACCCCTGCTGCGCAGGCCATGGCCGCCAGCCTGGCCAGTGGCCAGAAAGTAGCGGTGTTGCTCGGCAATTTTGCCCAACAACACCCGCAAGCGGCGCAGCTGCATCTGTTGGCGCAGCACATCGCTGCGCTATGCGGCGCCAAATTTGGTTTTCTCGGCGAGGCTGGTAATAGTGTAGGCGGATATCTGGCGCAGGCTGTGCCTTTTGCCGCAAGCGGGAAAGGGCAGGCGGGCAAGCCGGGCATGAATGCGGCTGCAATGCTGGCCGCGCCGCGCAAAGCCTACCTGTTGCTCAACGTTGAAGCCGAACTGGACACTGCCGATGCGCAACAAGCGCTAAGCGCGATGCGCGCTGCAGACATGGTGGTGGCAATGAGCGCCTACAAACATCAGGCTTCTGAATACGCCGATGTGATGTTGCCAATTGCGCCATTCACCGAAACATCGGGTACGTTCGTCAGCACCGAAGGCCGCGTGCAAAGTTTCAAAGGCGCCGTTAAACCCCTGGCTGAGGCCCGCCCCGCGTGGAAAGTGCTGCGCGTGCTGGGCAACCTGCTGGAGATTCCCGGTTTTGAATATGACAGCAGCGAAACCATCCGCGACGAAGTGCTGCAAGGCGCGAATGCAGCAAGCAAGTTGAACAACGATCTGGCTGGCATCAAAATCGAGGAGCTTGGGCAAACCTCCAACTCAGTCCCCAGTCCTCAGTCCTCAGCCCTAACCCATTTCCAACGTGTAGCCGATGTGCCTATCTATTTCAGCGATGCCATCGTGCGCCGCTCGGCGCCGTTGCAGGCCACACGCGATGCGCAACCGCCTTCCGCCTACATGCATAGTGCTTCCCTGGGAAATCTTGGGATGAAATCCGGCGAGGTGATCAAGGTCAGCCAGGGCTTGGGCAGCGCGCGGCTGACTATCCTGGCCGATGATAAATTGCCGCATGGTGTTGTGCGTGTGGCGGCAGGTCATACTGCCACCGCAATGCTGGGTGCGATGTTCGGAACCGTCACGGTGGAACGTGCATGATGGACTGGATACAAAATATTCCTGAGTTGCTTGGCGTATTCTGGGTACCGCTTTGGACGCTGGCGAAAATTGTCGCGATCGTCGGGCCATTGATGCTGGCAGTAGCCTACCTGACCTTGGCTGAGCGCAAGGTGATCGGCTACATGCAGGTGCGCATAGGCCCCAACCGCGTCGGATATTTTGGCCTGCTGCAACCGATTGCCGATGGCCTGAAGTTGCTGTTCAAAGAAATCATCATCCCCACCGGCTCCAACCATTTCCTGTTTGTAATTGCGCCCATTCTGGCGTTGATGCCGGCGCTGGCGGCCTGGGCCGTGGTACCGTTTGACGATGGCCTGGTGCTGGCCGATGTGAATGCCGGGTTGCTGTATATACTGGCGATGACATCGTTGGGGGTGTATGGCGTCATCATCGCCGGTTGGGCGTCCAATTCCAAATATGCTTTTATCGGTTCGTTGCGCTCGGCGGCGCAGATAGTTTCTTATGAAATTGCGATGGGTTTTGCGCTGGTGTGCGTGTTGATGGCAGCGCAAAGCTTAAACCTGGGTGACATTGTGCGCGGCCAGCAGGGCGGTGCCGGGTTGTTCGGCTGGTATTTCATTCCGCTGTTCCCGATGTTTATTGTGTACCTGATCGCAGGGGTGGCCGAAACCAACCGCGCGCCGTTTGACATGGCCGAAGGCGAATCGGAAATTGTGGCTGGCTTCCACGTCGAATATTCCGGCATGGCCTTTGCGCTGTTCTTCCTGGCCGAATACGCCAACATGATTTTGATTGCCGCGCTGTGCGCCATCATGTTCCTCGGTGGCTGGTTGCCGCCATTCAATATTGCACCATTCAATTGGCTGCCCGGACTTTTCTGGCTACTGGCCAAGATGTCTTTTGTGCTGTTCCTGTTCTTGTGGTTTCGCGCCACGTTCCCGCGTTACCGTTACGACCAGTTAATGCGGCTGGGCTGGAAAGTATTCATTCCGTTGACGCTGGTGTGGGTCGTGGTGGTCGGGGCGTGGATGCAAACTCCCTATTGGCTATGGTGACCGGATGATGGAAAAGATCACGCATTTCTTTAAATCGTTCCTGCTGGTTGAATTGCTCAAGGGCATGGCGCTGACCGGCCGACATTTTTTCGCGCGCAAAATCACCGTGCAGTTCCCCGAAGAAAAAACCCCGCAGAGCGGTCGCTTCCGTGGCCTACATGCGCTACGCCGTTATGAAAATGGCCAGGAGCGCTGCATAGGCTGCAAATTATGCGAAGCAGTCTGTCCGGCACTGGCCATTCATATCGAAACTGAAGAACGCGCCGACGGCACGCGCCGCACTACACGTTACGACATAGACATGGTGAAGTGCATTTTCTGCGGATTTTGCGAGGAATCCTGCCCGGTCGATTCGATTGTGGAAACGCGCATCCTGGAATATCACGGCGAAAAGCGCGGCGACCTGTACTACACCAAGCCGATGTTGCTGGCGATGGGCGATAAATATGAAGAGCAGATTGCCAAAGACAGGGCGGCAGATGCCAAATACCGTTAGCGTAGGGGCGGGATTCATCCCGCCCAGGTCAGATTTGGAATGATGATGATAAATTTTGAAACCATAGTGTTCTATTTATTTGCAGCCATCACGGTACTGGCCGCATTGCGAGTCATCACTGCGCGCAACCCGGTGCATGCGGCATTATTTCTGGTGCTGGCGTTTTGCAGCATGGCCGGGATATGGATGCTGCTGGAAGCGGAGTTTCTGGCGATTGCGCTGGTGCTGGTTTACGTCGGCGCGGTGATGGTGCTGTTCCTGTTTGTGGTGATGATGCTGGATGTGGATCTGGAGCAACTGCGCGAGGGCTTCTGGCGCTGGTTCCCGTTTGGTGTGGCGCTGGCCGCGATCATGGTGTTCCAGATGTTCATGGTGCTGGGCAACCGGCAGACTGCGGAAACAGGCGCCACATTGGCCAAGCATGCCGCCAACTACAGCAATACCAAGGAACTGGGACGTTTGTTGTATACCGATTATGTCTACCCATTTGAGCTGGCTGCCGTGGTACTGCTGGTGGCAATAGTGGCTGCAATTGCGCTGACGCTGCGCCGCCGCAAGGGCGTTAAATCGCAGGACGTGGCCAAGCAGGTCAGTGTCCGGCGCGAAGACCGCATTCGCATAGTGTCGGTTCCGTCGGAAAAAAAGCAGGATTGAAAAACCAGGATACGGGATACGGGATGCATGCCCTTATTCCGCTTGATGAAATAAAAGGGGGAGTATGTTGAATTTGGGGTTGTCGCATTACCTGGTACTGGGGGCGGTGCTGTTTGCCATCAGCGTGGTGGGTATATTCCTGAACCGCAAGAACGTGATTGTGCTGTTAATGGCAATCGAGTTGATGCTGCTCGCGGTCAACACCAACTTTATCGCCTTCTCGCATTACCTGGATGACATCTCCGGGCAAATCTTCGTGTTCTTTATTCTTACCGTGGCAGCAGCCGAAGCGGCCATAGGCCTGGCCATTCTGATTGTGCTGTTCCGCAACTTGAAGACCATCAATGTTGATGACCTGGATAGTTTGAAGGGGTAGGGGAAGCAATGACTAACATGCAGAATGTATATTTACTGGTTCCGCTAGCACCGCTGCTGGGCGCAATCGCCGCCGGGCTGTTCGGCAAGGCGCTGGGCAGGACCTGGTCGCATCGCATTACCATCTTGCTGGTGGGTGTGTCTTTTGTTGCTTCGCTGGTGATTTTTCAGGACGTAATGGCGGGGAATACCTTCAACGGCGCGGTGTATCAATGGATGACCTCGGGTTCCACCAGTTTTGAGGTGGGATTTTTGATTGACCGGTTGACGGTCGTGATGATGCTGGTGGTGACCTTCGTGTCGCTGATGGTGCATATCTACACGATAGGCTACATGGCGGAAGACCCCGGTTATCAGCGCTTCTTCAGCTACATCTCGCTGTTCACCTTCTCGATGCTGATGCTGGTGATGGCCAACAATTTCATGCAGTTGTTTTTTGGCTGGGAGGCGGTGGGGCTGGTGTCATACTTGCTGATCGGTTTCTGGTACACGCGCCCGACCGCGATTTACGCCAACCTGAAAGCATTTCTGGTCAACCGCGTCGGCGATTTTGGTTTCCTGCTGGGCATAGGCCTGGTGCTGATGGTGTTCGGCACGCTGCAATATGACACGGTGTTCGCCCAAGCCGCGCGCCATGCCAATGACATTGCGCCGATTCCGGGGGTGTCGTGGAATTTGATGAGCGCAATCTGCATTCTGTTGTTCATAGGCGCGATGGGCAAATCGGCGCAATTCCCGCTGCATGTGTGGTTGCCCGATTCGATGGAAGGCCCGACCCCAATCTCGGCGTTGATCCATGCCGCGACCATGGTGACCGCCGGTATTTTTATGGTAGCGCGCATGTCGCCGTTATTCGAGCTGTCGGATACAGCCTTGTCATTTGTGCTGATCATAGGCGCGATTACCGCACTGTTCATGGGCTTCCTCGGCATCATCCAGAACGACATCAAGCGCGTCGTGGCCTATTCCACATTGTCGCAGCTGGGCTATATGACCGTGGCGCTGGGTGCATCCGCTTACTCGGTGGCGATTTTCCATTTGATGACCCATGCGTTTTTCAAGGCGCTGCTATTCCTGGCGGCTGGTTCGGTGATCATGGCCATGCACCATGACCAGGACATACGCAACATGGGCGGGCTGCGCAAATATATGCCGTATACCTGGATCACATCGCTGATCGGTTCGTTGGCACTGATCGGCACGCCCTTCCTGTCCGGCTTTTATTCCAAGGACAGCATTATCGAAGCGGTCAAGCTGTCGCATCTGCCCGGTTCCGGTTTTGCCTATTTTGCTGTTGTGGCGGGTGTATTTGTCACGGCGTTCTATTCATTCCGCATGTACTTCTTGGTGTTCCACGGCAAAGAGCGGTTCGGCAAACAAGCCCATCATGATCATCACCGCGACCACGATGACGAAGAAGTATCAACCGATCACCATCACGGTCTGGCTCCGGGCCAAAAGCCGCATGAGACTCCCTGGGTGGTGTGGTTACCTTTGGTATTGCTGGCGATACCGTCAGTGGCTATTGGTTTCTTCACGATTGAGCCGCTGTTATTCGGCAATTATTTTGCTGACTCAATTTATGTAGCGCAGGGGCATCACGCGATGGCCGAGATGAAAGAAGAGTTCCACGGCGCAATGGCGATGACCCTGCATGGACTGACCACGCTGCCGTTCTGGCTGGCGCTGGGCGGCGTGTTGATGGCTTGGTTCTTTTACCTGAAGCGCCCGGATATTCCGGAAGCAATTAAAAATAAATTCAGCGGCATTTATACGCTGCTCGACAATAAATATTATTTCGACCGCTTCAACGCCTGGTTCTTTGCTGGCGGAGCCAGGGGGGCCAGCGGTTTCCTGTGGAAATTCGGCGATGTGAAACTGATTGATGGCTTGTTCGTCAATGGTTCGGCGCGACTGGTGGGCATGTTCGCAGGGGTGTTGCGCCGGGTACAGACCGGTTACATCTACCACTATGCATTTTCGATGATCATAGGCGTATTTGTGCTGCTGACGATACGGACCTGGCTGGATTAAAGGTCTTCCGGTTAGTGGGAAGTTGCTGAGCTTTAACCACCCCGGCACTTGTGTGCCACCCCTCCTTAACTAAGGAGGGGAAAAATGCATAATGCGCAAGCGAATGACGCTCCCCTCCTTTTTTCAAGGAGGGGAGGGAGCGAAGCGGAAGGGGTGGTGTTTACCTTGGCAGCGAGTGAATAAATTATTAAGAGCAGAGAAATTTAAGGGAACCGCATGTTTTTTGAAACTCACCTGTTAAGTATTGCCATCTGGTTGCCGATTGTTTTCGGGGTCATGGTGCTGGCCACCGGCGGCGACCAGAACGCCCCGATGGCACGAGTCATTGCGATGTTTGGCGCGGTGCTCGGGTTCCTGGTGACGATACCGCTGTACACCGGATTTGTGCGCGACACGTCCGACATGCAGTTTGTCGAGATGCAGGAATGGATTACGCGCTTCAACATCCACTACCATCTTGGCGTGGATGGAATTTCGGTGCTGTTCATCCTGCTCACAGCATTTTTCACGCCCATCGTCGTGCTGGCTGGCTGGCTGGTGATTGAAAAGCGTGTCGCGCAATACATGGCGGCATTCCTGATCATGTCGGGCATCATGATAGGCGTGTTTGCCGCGCTGGATGCGATGCTGTTTTATGTGTTCTGGGAAGCGATGCTGATTCCAATGTTCCTGATCATCGGAGTATGGGGCGGCGCCAACCGGGTGTACGCGGCGGTCAAATTCTTCCTTTATACCTTGCTCGGTTCGCTGCTGATGCTGGTCGCGCTGATTTATCTTTACCAGCAAAGCGGTGGCAGCTTCGAGATTCTTGAGTTCCACCAGGTCAAGATTCCGATGTCGGCGCAGATTTTCATTTTCATTGCGTTCTTCTTTGCCTTTGCGGTGAAAGTGCCGATGTTCCCGGTGCACACCTGGTTGCCGGACGCCCACGTTGAGGCGCCGACCGGCGGTTCTGTCGTGCTGGCCGCGATCATGCTGAAAGTGGGTGCCTATGGCTTCATCCGCTTTTCCATGCCGATCACGCCCGATGCCAGCCATTATCTGGCGGGGGGAATGATTACGCTGTCGTTGATTGCGGTGGTCTATATCGGCCTGGTGGCACTGGCGCAAACTGACATGAAAAAACTGGTGGCCTACTCTTCCATTTCACATATGGGTTTTGTCACACTGGGGCTGTTCATTTTCGACCAGTACGGCATGGAAGGCGCGCTGTTGCAAATGATCTCGCACGGCTTTGTGTCCGGCGCCTTGTTCCTGTGTATTGGCGTGCTGTATGACCGCATGCACTCGCGCAACATTGCCGATTACGGCGGGGTCGCGAACAAGATGCCGGTGTTTGCAGCATTCTTCATGCTGTTTGCGATGGCCAACAGCGGCTTGCCCGGCACCAGCGGTTTTGTCGGTGAATTCCTGGTGATCATGGGCGCCGTGAAGGTTAATTTCTGGTATGCCTTCCTGGCCGCTACCACGCTGATCTTCGGCGCGGCTTATACCTTGTGGATGTTCAAGCGAGTTATTTTTGGCGCGGTGGCCAATCACCATGTGGAGCAGCTGACCGATATTACGTTGCGCGAAAAAATCATCTTTGCCGTTTTGGCGCTGGCCGTGCTCGGCATGGGGCTGTATCCGTTGCCGTTCAGTGAAATCATGCACGCATCGGTGAACGACCTGCTGGTGCATGTCGCCCGTTCAAAATTATAAATTGAGCCAAAATTCATTAAGGAAGCCATGAATTACTTGTCCACCCTGATCCCAGCCTATGCAGAAATATTTCTGCTGGCGATGGTGAGCGTCATTTTGATTGTGGATTTGTTCCTGACCAATCCCGCCAAAACGCTGACCTATATGCTGGTGCAGCTGACCTTGCTCGGCTGCTCGGTGATTACCGTAGCTACGCATCAGGCCGGGGTGGTACACCTGTTTAACAATATGTTCGTCGATGACCTGATGTCGGATGTGCTGAAGCTGCTGACTTATCTTGCGGTGTCGATGATGCTGGTG
>JANNQM010000118.1:0-41256 GCA_031400735.1 Gallionellaceae bacterium | reverse complement strand
AGCGGCATCAATTCCAACGACATCATCTTACGCCTGGGCTCGCTCATGCTGGACTTGGGCGGGGGTAATGAAATTCATATCGAAGGCTTTAACCGCAACGACGCATTCAACAGCTCCACCATCAGCAGTTTTGAGTTTGCCGATGGCACGACACTGACGACGGCTGAGCTGCTGGTGCGCGGGTTTGACATCAGCGGCACCGAAGGCGATGACACCCTTATCAGCAGTACCGACCCGGTCACCGGCATCGTTACCCTAACTGAACGTAGTCTGTATGGCACCAACACCACCGACCGCATCAACGCGCTGGGCGGTAACGATACTGTCTTTGGCGGGGAGGGCAATGACTCGCTGGACGGCGGTGAAGGCAATGACGAACTGCAAGGCGGTGACGGTAATGACACGCTGCATGGCGGACTGGGCACCGACACCCTGTTCGGACAAATGGGTGACGACACGCTCAATGGTGGAGCAGGCACAGATTCACTGGTAGGCGGTGTTGGCAACGACACGCTGGACGGCGGCGCGGACAATGACACCCTTTGGGGTGAGGCTGGCAACGACATACTCAATGGCAGTGCAGGCCTCGACCAGATACAAGGCGGCGATGGCAATGACCTCATTAGCGGGGGTCTGGATGCCGACACCCTGTGGGGCGATGGCGGCAACGACACCCTGCTGGGCGGCGATGGCAACGACATACTTCAAGGCGGCGCGGGCGATGATATTTTGGATGGCGGCGCGGGTGACGACACCTACTACATCGGCTTGGGAGGAGGCAACGACCACATTGTGGACAGCGGCGGCAATGACTGGCTGGTGCTGTCTAACGGCGCGACCATGGGCAACCTGCGGCTGGACGTAGGATCCCTCAAGCTGGTATTCAGTGACGGTAGCGAAGTGCATCTGGACGACTTCGACCCCAACAACCCGTTGGC
Source organism: Gallionellaceae bacterium (assembly GCA_031400735.1). Lineage (GTDB taxonomy): Bacteria > Pseudomonadota > Gammaproteobacteria > Burkholderiales > Gallionellaceae > Nitrotoga. Next base: position 40,318 of record JANNQM010000118.1, on the reverse strand, counting down.
CGGCGCGATTGAAACCATCGAGTTTGCAGACGGGCAAGTGAAAACCCGCGAACAAGTTATCCAAACCCTGGGCTTCAACATCCGGGGAACCGCAAGCGACAGCACACTGTCTGGCACCGCCCTGGGCGACACCATCACCGCCTACGAAGGGAACGATACCATCACTGCGCTGGCCGGAAACGACACCGTGAACCTGGGCGCAGGCAACGACTGGGCAGACGCAGGCGACGGAAATGACACCGTCACCGCAGGCGACGGTGATGACACCCTCATCGGCGGCAATGGCGTGGATGCGCTGGTTGGCGGCTTGGGTAATGACACTTATCTATTCGGGCGTGGTGATGGACAAGACATGATCAGTGAGGATGACACCACTGTATTTAACAGCGATGTGATCCGTTTCAAGGCAGGCGTTTTATCCAGCGATGTAACGGCCACGCGCGACTTGGCAAACCCGTCCAATCTGGTGCTGAGCGTTACCGGTACGGCAGATAAGATTACCGTGCAAAACTGGTTTGCTGGCTCGCAGTATTGGGTGGAGCGCGTGGAATTTACAGATGAACCGGCAATAGTATGGGATGCCGCAGTGTTGGCGAATGCGCCGTTACGTGGCACCGATGCAAATGATGTAATCAGCGGGCAGGCCGGTGCGGATATTATTCAGGGCTTGGCGGGGGATGACATGCTTTATGGCTATGGTGGAGACGACACGCTGGATGGGGGATCCGGCAATGATACATTGGATGGCGGAACAGGCAACGACGTCTATCTGTTTGGCGCGGGCGTGGGGCAGGATGTGGTCATTGAGAACGATTCCACGGCAGGCACCATGAACACGGTGAAGATGGCTGCGGGTGTGTTGACTACTGACGTGACCATTACACGCGATCAGTACAATTTGTATCTCAAGCTCAGTAACGGCATTGACCAGATCAAGTTATCAAATTGGTTTGCCGCAGCATCTTACCAAGTGGAACAAGTTCAGTTCACCGATGGCACCGTGTGGGATGCGGCGACGCTAACAGCACTGGCAAACACTCCAACGGAGGGCGCAAATGCGCTGCATGGCACTAATGGCGATGATGTTATCCAGGCATTGGGTGGCAATGATGTCATCTACAGCTACGGAGGAAATGACACACTGGATGGCGGCACAGGCGGCGATACGATAGACGGCGGTGCTGGCAATGATGTCTACTTGTTTGGACGCGGCGATGGGCAGGATAGAGTCATTGACGATGACGGCACAGTGGGCAACAGCGATGTAATCCGTTTCAAGACAGGAGTGCTACCCGGTGATGTAACGGCGACGCGCGATCTGACAAACCCGTCCAATCTGGTACTGAGTATTGTCGGCACAACAGACAAGATTACCGTGCAAAACTGGTTTACCGGCTCGCAATACCAAGTGGAGCGGGTGGAGTTTACCGATGCACCGGGTACCGTATGGGATGTGGCGGTTCTGACTGTGATGTCACAGGCTACCGAGGGAGCAGACACGCTGCATGGCACCAGTGGAAATGACGTGATCAAGGGTCTGGGCGGTAATGACGTGATCTATGGCTATGATGGTGACGATACACTGGACGGGAGCGCTGATAACGATGTGCTGATGGGTGGTGCGGGTAGAGATACTTTATATGGAGGTACTACTGGAAATGACAGGCTGAATGGGGGCGCGGGTAATGACATCTATCTGTTTGGTCGCGGCGATGGCCAGGATGATTTTTGGGATACAGATACGACTGCAGGTAACAGCGACACAGTGCAAATGGCCGCTGGGGTGCTGCCGACCGACGTAATGGTCACGCGCGATCAGTACAGTCTCTATCTCACACTCAGTGGTGGCACTGACCAGATAGAATTGGCAAACTGGTTTCTTGGTAATGAGTACAAAATCGAGCAAGTGAAATTCTCCAATGGAACAATTTGGGATGTCGCAGCACTCACCGCCATGGCAAGTGTGCCTAATGAGGGAAGCAATTATCTGGAAGGAACAAGTGGCAACGATGTTATTAATGGACTGGGCGGAGATGACACGATCTTCGGATATGCAGGTGCTGACACACTGGATGGAGGGTCCGGAAACGATACATTGAAAGGCAACGACGGCAATGATGTATTGGCTGGCGGTAGCGGTGCGGATACTTTGTATGGGGGTGTCGGCAACGATATTCTGGATGGTGGGGCAGGTAATGATGTTTTGTATGGTGGCGACTATATTTCCACAGACGGCATCACTTCTTATTTGTTAGGCGTCGGCAACGATACCTATTTATTCGGACGTGGCGACGGGCAGGACACTGTAGATGACTACGACACCACGTCAAGAAATGTTGATGTAATCCGTTTTAAGGCAGGCATATTGCCCAGCGATGTGATAATGATGCGCGACCCATCCAACTTTGACCTGGTGTTCAGCATTGTTGGCACCACGGACAAGATTACAGTGGATGGGTGGTTTGCTAACGAAATGCGGCGGGTAGAGCGGGTGGAGTTTACCGATGCACCGGGCACGGTGTGGGATGTCACGATGCTGGCGAACGCGCCAGTAATTGGCACAGATGGGGATGATGTAATCAGCGGATGGTCGATTGTTCAGGGCTTGGGCGGCAATGACACACTCTATGGCGTAGACGGCATGAACGATACCCTTAATGGTGGCACGGGTAATGACGCATTATTCGGGTATGCCGGAAATGACACACTCTACGGCGGTGATGGCAACGACACGCTGGAGGGAGGGTCCGGTGCGGATACCATGGTGGGCAACACTGGTGACGACACTTATACCGTGGATAACACCAAAGACATCATTACCGAAAACCTCAACGAAGGCATAGACACAGCGCAATCCAGCATCAGCCACACCCTCCAAGCCAATGTCGAGGCACTCACCTTGACTGGGATTGTAGCAATCAACGGTACTGATAACACCCTAAACAATTTGTTGATTGGTAACAGCGCCGTTAACACGCTGAGTGGCAGTACCGGCAACGACATTTTGCAGGGAGGAGCGGGTAATGATGTGCTCAAGGACAGCGCGGGAAATAATCTCTTGCAGGGTGGTGCTGGAACGGACACCTTGACTGGTGCAGTCGGCAAGGAGTTGTTCATCGGCGGCGTCGGCAACGACACGATTACCACAAGTACTGGTGCAGACATTATCGCCTTCAATCGCGGTGATGGGCAAGATACCATTGTCGCCAGCACTGGCGCGGACAATGCCATTTCGCTGGGTGGCGGCATTAACTACCAAGGCTTGACGATGAGCAAATCCGGAACCAGCCTGGTACTTGCCACAGGTAATGGTGACCAGATCACCCTGCAAAACTGGTACAAGGGCACCAGCAACCGCAGCGTCATCAATCTGCAAGTTGTGCTCGACAACATGACATTCAACCCCTATTCAATGGATGTGCTACTCAATAAACAGGTGCAGCGTTTTAATTTTTCTACGTTGGTCAATCGTTTCGATCAAGCCTTGGCAGCTAATCCCACGCTGACCTCTTGGAACTTGGCCGACTCGATGTTGAGTGCACACCTTGCGGCTAGCGATACCGAAGCCTTGGGGGGGGACCTGGCGTACCAGTACAACCTGAACGGCACACTGGCAGGCATAGGCCTGACTCCTGCGCAATCCATACTGGGCCATGCCAGCTTCGGCACCGCAGCGCAAACATTGCAACCATTGGCGAGTTTGCAAACCGGGGCAGCGCGGCTGGGCTAGCCTTTATGGATTTAATAAATCCCAGTGATGACTACCTTTCCTTGGCCCAATGATTATTACGTTTTGATCCGGCACGACACGGCGGTGAGGCCATGGTAAGTCAGATGATGGATGCCGAGCACCTTGTGCAGAGCACCGCTCTCTCACGCGCTGCCGCGCATCCAAATCCTTACGGCAGAAAGACTGGGGAACGCAGCTCAAGGTAATCTTGCTATGTCACAAAATAGAGACGTGCATTGCCAGATACCCTCACCTTCCCCCTGCAAGAGGGAGGAGGTTATGTGCTATGGCACTATTGTGAACTTATGACACAGTTAGATTAAATTAATGACAACAAAATGGCACGACAAACTCCAGGCTGATGCTTACGACTTTGCCCCAGACATCCTGCGCTTGCAGCACCAGCCTCCTTCCCCGTTACCCCGCGCAATATTGTGGAGTCTGCTGGCACTGTTGTTGTGCCTGTTACTTTGGGCAATTTTTGGCAAGCTGGATATTGTGGCTGTGGCCCAGGGCAAGCTGGTGCCGCAAAGTTCGCTGAAGATTGTGCAACCGGCCGAGGCTGGAATCGTCAAGGAAATTCTGGTCAATGAGGGCAATGAAGTTCAGGCCGGGCAAATTCTGGCGCGCATGGATGCGCAGTTTTCCGATGCAGACGGTCGCACACTGCAAAACGAGTTACATCTCAAAAGCCTGCAACTGCGCCGCATTGATGCCGAGCTGGGCGAAATGCCGCTCAAGCGCCTGAAGAATGATCCGCCGGAATTATTTGCCCAAGTGAATGCCCAGTATTATGCCCGTCGGCAATCGTACACCGATGCGCTGGCCGCCGCCCGCGCCCAGCATGATAAGGCAGAACAGGATTTACAGGGCGCGCTGGAAATAGAAAGCAAACTCAAGCAAACCGTGCCGCTTTACCGCGAAAACGATGAGGCCTTTCAAAAACTGGTAAAAGATGGTTTCGTCACCAAACTGATGGCCAACGAAAAGTCCCGCGAGCGGATAGAGAAAGAACAGGACCTGCGTGCGCAAAGCTACGCGGTGCAGAGCCTGCGCTCGACGATACGCCAGTCCGAAAATCAGATTGCCCAAATCACCTCCGCATACCGCCAGGAATTACAGAATGAGCGGGTGCAGGCTGAAGGCGAATACCATAAACTGCAACAGGAAGGCGGCAAACAAACGCGCCGCAGTGAATTGCTTGAACTCAAGGCAACGCAGGATGGCTATGTCAAGGACATCTCCACGCACACTCCCGGTACCGTCGTTTCGCCCGGCACGATACTGATGACGGTTGTGCCCAAGAATGACCCGATCGAGGCCGAAGTATGGATCACCCACCTGGATGCCGGTTTTGTGCTGCCCAAACAACGCGCCCGGGTCAAGCTGGCGGCTTACCCATTCCAGAAATACGGCATGCTGGAAGGAGAAGTCAGCCAGGTCAGCCCGGATGCCACCGAGCCGGACAAGGAAAAACAGGAAACACCGGGCTACCGTGCCATGATATCGCTGCCCCAACCGTACCTTGAGAATGCTGGCAAGCGCTACACCCTCACCCCCGGCATGCAAGTGACTGCCGAAATTATTCTGGGCCGGCGCAGTGTGCTGGAATATTTGATTTCGCCGGTGCAAAAAACTGTATTTGAAGCAGGGCACGAACGATGAAAGACGCGCTGCACCGTATCATTGACGGCAAGAAAAAACTGTTGCCGATCAGCACCGACACCTTTGTCTGGGCCTTGCAATGCGCTTGCCAGGTACACCACGTGCCGTTTGCCGCAGAAATGGTGGTGCGCCAGTTTCCCCCTCCGTATAACTCGGCGACTTTGCAGCATGCCCTGCATGGCATGGGCTTTAAAGGCCGCTGGCGCAAGGCGCAAGAAGCGGATTTTGAGCATCTCACCTTCCCATGTTTTGCGGCGATGAATCCGCCCGTGGCACAACAACCCGCAGAGAGTGCGACAGAAGAAATACCGCACGGCTTGGCTTTGCTGGCAAAACTGGAAGACGGAAAAGTGCTGTTCTTTGAACCGGGCAGCCAGGTTCCACAGCATGTGCCGCTGGCAGAATTTTTGGCGCGGTGCGCCGGGCATATATTGCAATTTGCCGCGCCTAAAGGAAAAGGGGTGGACGAGGCAGACAAGGAATTTGGTTTCCGCTGGTTCGTGCCGGAACTGCTCAAACACAAAAAGATGTGGCGCGATGTGCTGCTGGCTTCACTGGCATTGCAATTAATGGGTCTGGCCACACCGCTGTTTACCCAGATCATGATAGATAAAGTGATTGCCCATCATGCCGTGAGCACATTGCTGGTGATCGCATTCGGCATGTTTATATTCCTGGTATTTAACGCCATCATGAGCTGGGTGCGACAGTACTTGGTCACACATACCGGCAACCGGATTGACGCGGTCTTGGGCGGACAGGTATTCACACATTTGTTCAGGTTGCCGTTGCGTTATTTCGAACACCGCTCCACCGGCACGCTGGTTGCGCGCTTGCAGGGCATCGAGAGCATCCGCGAATTCTTGAGCGGCGCAGCGGTCACGCTGATCCTGGATGTGCCGTTTCTGGTGATCTTTTTGGCGATCATGTTTTACTACAGCTGGATGTTGACTTTGGTGGCCTTGACCATATTGCTGTTGATCGCATTGTTGAGCTTGTTGATCACGCCCGTGTTGCGCCAGCGTTTGAACCATCAGTTCCTGCTGGGGGCGCGCAACCAGGCCTTTGTAACCGAATATATCTCCGGCATGGAAACAGTCAAATCATTGCAAATGGAACCCAGGGTCGTGTCGCGCTATGGCGAATACCTGGCTAGTTACCTTGAAGCCGGTTTCAATTCACGGCAACTCTCCAACAGCTACAACGTTGCCGCCAATACCCTGGAGCAACTGATGACCTTGGTGATCCTGTGCCTGGGCGCATGGCTGGTGATGACTACGCAGAACTTTACCATCGGCATGCTGGTGGCCTTCCAGATGTTCGCGGCGCGGCTGTCACAGCCGGTGTTGCGTATGGTTGGGCTGTGGCAGGAATTTCAGCAGGCCAGCATTGCTGTCAAACGCCTGGGCGATGTGATGCATGCTCCAGCCGAGCCGTATGCGCTGTTGCCAGCGCGCGAAGGTTCAGGGCAGGGCAAGCTGGATATCCGTAATTTGAGTTTCCGCTATGCCGACAACCTGCCCTTCCTGTTCCAGAATTTCAGCATGAACATTGCGCCGGGACAATGTATTGCGCTGATGGGTCCATCCGGCTGCGGCAAAAGCACACTCGCCAAGCTTATGCAGGGATTCTACCTGCCCAACGAAGGTGGCATCCATATAGATGACCGGGACATCCGGCATTTTTCTGCCAACGAACTGCGCCATCATTTTGGCGTGGTACCGCAGGAAACCATCCTGTTTTCCGGCACGCTATATGAAAACCTGACACTGGCCAATCCGCACGCCACGTTCGAACAAGTGGTGCAAGCCTGCAAACTGGCAGAAATTCATGACACCATCGAGAAACTGCCGGAAGGTTATCAGACCCCAATCGGCGAGCGCGGCGTGGGGTTGTCAGGTGGACAAAAGCAGCGGGTGGCGATTGCGCGTGCGCTGCTCAAGCGCCCCAAGATTTTGCTCTTTGACGAAGCCACCAGCGGGCTGGATTCTGCCACAGCAGAACATTTCGCAGCCACCGTCAATCAACTCAAAGGCAAAGTCACGATGTTGTTCATTACCCATCAACTGCCCGCCGCGCTGAAGGTGGATGAGGTGGTGAGATTGGCGTGAAGCGATTGTTCATGCGATTTTGCATCTTGTAACCCTTCTTTTTTGTAGAGGGAAGGCGTTTCTATCAAAAAATAAATTATACATAGCGACAATCCGGTAAGGCATTTCCGGAGCCGTGTTCGTGGTGAGCCTGTCGAACCCCACTCACGTAACATAAAGCCATCGACAGGCTCAGGGTGAACGGTTTTTATGAGGCGATATTTATGGCGCTATGTATAGTTAACTGCAGTAATCCTGACGTAGAAATAATACCGTAACAATTCCCGCATACTATGTCGGACTGCACGCGGTTAACTTTTATCAGCTCAAGGATTGATTATGACGAATTACGGTCGTTTTTTTCTAGTGTTACTCACGGCTGGCTTTATCACTGCCTGTGGCGAAAAAGAAAATGCTGTCACGCAGGTTGCAGCCAAAGTCAATGGACAGGAGATATCTGTCCACCAAATAAATTACACGTTAGCGCGTGCGGGTAACATCCCCCAGGACAAGCAGGAGGAAGCCGGAAAACAGGTGCTCAAAGAGTTGGTCGACCAGCAGCTTTTGGTGAACCAGGCATTACAAAAGAGATTGGACCATGCCCCAGACGTGCTTCAAACCATTGAAGCCTCTAGACGCCAGATTTTGGCACAGGCATACCTGGAGGACCTGGCTCAACAGCTGGTCAAGCCAACCGACGCTGAGATACATGAATATTATGCCAAGACACCGGAGCTGTTCAGCAACCGGCGTATCTATAAGTTTGCTGAAATTTCGGTGGACGGCGCGACGCAGGTAGAACGTATCAAACAATTGCTGTCTGGCCAAAAAAATCTGGATGGATTTGTCGCCAGGCTACGTAAGGAAAATATCGAATTCAGGACTTCTGCTGCGGTCAAGGCTGCTGAAGAATTGCCTTTGGACATGTTGCCGAAATTCTTCAAGATGGCAAAGGGCGAGGTAGCGTTGATCCCGCTGGGGGGGACGCTGACTATCCTGCAATTGCAGGATTTCAGGGAGCAGCCGCTTACTGAACAACAAGCCAAGCCCGCCATAACGAATTTCCTGTTTGCCCAAAAGCGCAGCATATTGGCCGAATCAGAAACAAAAAAACTGAGAGACTCAGCTAAAATTGAATACTTGGGTAGTTATGCCGATCTCGGCAAGGTTCAGCCGGTTAGCGCAGCAGCGCCGGTCACTCCTGTGGCTCCCCGGAAAGATGACTCGTTGGAGAAAGGTCTTTCAGGGCTGAATTAGTGTCGCGAGCCGGAAATAACGGGACAAATGAAGCAGATAGATTTTTTTGCCAGGCAAGGCGCAGACCTGCAGCCGTATGGGGTATACGGCAAGGGGATGCAACGCAGCATGGCGACAAAAGACGCTGTTTCATGTTTCGTTATTTCCGGTTCGCGACACTAGTTATGTTGCAGCTTCCATGATGCACTCAGTTCACGCTGAGCTCGGCAAGCACCCCGCTCTTTCCAGGGTTCTTCCTTTTCTGCTGTACATTGTATTTTTGCTGCTGCTACCTGCCCTCAACAATACTTGGGAAATTATTTTTCCCACAGTGCCCTTTGATGGGCGCATGGTTTACCCGCTAAAGGCAGGATGTGTGGCTTTGCTGTTAGTTTTTTTCTGGCGCCATTACGCAGAGCTGCGGAAATTTAACCTGGAATTTCACGAAATACTGTGGAGTATCGCTGTCGGCACCGGGGTATTTGTTGTTTGGATTAACCTTGATCAAGAATGGATACGCATAGGAGAGGCGGCCGGATATGACCCGCGCGACCAGTCTGGTGATATTAACTGGTTTCTGGCGCTGCCCCGGTTGATGGGGGCGGCTTTGGTGGTGCCGATTATGGAAGAGCTATTCTGGCGCTCGTTCTTGATGCGCTGGATTGAACGGCCAAAATTTCTAGGGGTATCTCCCTCGCTGATAGGGCCAAGGGCTTTATTGATAAGCTCGGTATTGTTCGGGCTGGGTCATACTTTATGGCTGGCGGGCGTAGTCGCAGGACTTGCCTTCGGCGCCCTCTATATACTAATGGGCAAGAGCCTGTGGGCGCCGATTGCAGCCCATGCTACGACTAATGGGCTGCTCGGTTTGTGGGTGCTGCAAGGCGGACGATGGGATTTCTGGTAGCACTCTCCATGCGCGTCCGCACAACCATCTCATTCCAATTTCTGATAGAAACGATCACTGCGTTGGCTTCGTCTTCGGCTCCTAGCCGTACTAAATGTACTGTCTTCGTCGCCTTATCCTCGCCGCCTTGTGCTCCTTCCTATCCGAAATTGGAATCAAACATGGCCTGGGTATTTATGCTGCTCAGCATGGCTCTATCAAATCCGCTCGCAGCAGCGCCCGAGGATACGGTGCAACCTTATATTGCCGGTTCTGTTACGTACGACGATAATTTGCTGCGCATTCCCGCGGGCACTGATCCGGTAGTGGCGACCGGGCAACCTTCTGTTTCCGATACGCTTAAGCGCAGCACGCTGGGGGTAAAGATAGACTGGAAGCAGCGCAGGCAGGAATTAATTTTTGACGCCGCGATCCACGAAACACGGTTTTCCCGCTTCACTTCATTAAACTACCAAGGCAAGGATATGCTTGCCCGTTGGAACTGGCAACTGGCCAACTCCCTCAGCGGAGCCGTCGGTTATACCAAAAAAACTACGCTAGGCAGCTTTGCCGAAAAACAGCGTTTGGTAAATAACCTTGGCACGCAGCAACAGCAATTTTTCGACAGTGCATGGCAGGTCTTTTCCAATTGGCGGCTGGCGGGTGGCGCATCGCGCAATACTTACCGTGATGAGAGCACGCCAACTCTGGACAACGTGATTACGAGCTATGACGCAGCGGTAATTTTTATGCCTCGCAGCGGAAGTGAATTCGGCCTGCGCCAGTCTCACGCAGCAGGAAAATACAAGGTGCCGGAAATATTTTCGGGTGTGGCAGTGGACAATGGTTATAGTCAGGATCAATTGCTGGCCACGATGGATTGGCTGTATAGCGGCCACCTTCGGGTCACCGGCCAAGCCGGGGTGGTAAGCCGGACTCACAACCAGGTTTCCGCGCGCGACTTTAGCGGTAACACGATGCGCGGAACCGTGAATTGGTTCACCAGCGGCAAGAGCCGGATTGAGCTGAGCACATGGAGCGAAATAGATGCATACGACGATTTGACCACCAGCTTTACCGAAAATAAAGGCTCTAGCTTGGGAGCATCGTGGAACCTGAGCAGCAAGCTCAGTGTTTCTGCGCTGTTAAAGCGTTCGAAGCGCGAGTTTCTGGGCGATCCCGGACTACTGCTGTCCCCGCAGGCAACCCGTTTGGATACCGTTAAATCGTCCAGCCTTTCCCTGGTCTATCAAACCTCCAGCGTAATCAATATCTCAGCCAATGTTCAGGCTGAGAAGCGTAGCTCCAACCGGGCCTTTATGGACTACCAGGCTAACACTTATAACTTGAGTGCATCCTTCAGATTTTAAAGCGCACTGCCGTTCCCGATGTATTTTTGCCAGCAGTCTTCAAAGCGTAGTAATTCCGTAACAATCAACCTTTATAGTTTGCCACCTGTCAAATTACCCCCATACAGAAATGCGATATATGCTGCCCCGCTTCTTATTGTTGACAGTATGCCTGCTGGTCTCACCTTTTGCGAATGCCGAATATCTGCTGGGTCCCGGCGATATGGTGCGCATTACGGTTTATGGCAGCCCGGACATGAACACCGAGACCCGCATTACTCAAGAGGGCGTATTGACATTTCCGCTGCTGGGGCAGATTGCAGTGGGTGGGTTGACCCTCGGGCAGTCGGAAAGCCTCATTGCCACGCTGTTGGAAAAGGGCGGATTCGTCAAACAGGCTCAGGTCAATATCGTCGTTTTGCAATTTACCAGCCAGCAGGTTTCTGTATTGGGAAATGTACTCAAGCCAGGCCGCTATTCACTGGAATCGGCCAGCACCTTGATCGAAGTGCTGGCATTGGCGGGGGGGATACACCCGAATGGCTCCGATACGCTCACCGTGTTGAGGCAAGACAGCGGCAAAACCACCCGCTATCAGATTGATGTTGACCTGATGTTTTTGCAAGGTGATGCCTCGCAAAATTTTAAGCTGGCTGCAGGCGACATGATTTATGTGCCGCGCGCGCCGATGTTTTATATATATGGTGAAGTGCAGCGGCCGGGAACGTTCCGGCTGGAACGTAATATGACAGCAGCCCAGGCTTTGGCCAGCGGCGGGGGATTATCGATGCGCGGCACCGAACGTGGCCTGCGCATCAAGCGGCGCGACAGCAGTGGTGCCATCCATTCTATCGAGCCGAAAATGTCGGACATCCTGCAGGCAGATGACGTGATCCAGGTACGCGAAAGCTTGTTCTAGAGGAGTGTCATGAATTTATCCCAGTTGCTGTTGATCCTGCGCGCACGCGCCACCCTGATACTGTTTACCTTCGGGCTGACTGTGCTGACCACCATTGTGGTCAGTTTGCTGTTGCCAAAAACCTACAAGGCAACCACTTCGCTGGTGCTCAATTACAAGGGCATGGATCCGGTGAGCGGGGCAGCAATCCCGGCGCAACTGATGCCGGGCTATATGGCAACCCAGGTTGACATTATTACCAGCCGCAATGTTGCGGCCAAGGTGGCGGACATGCTCAAGGTAGCTGAAAGCACGGCCGCAAAAGAGCAGTTCAATGAAGCTACCGAAGGCAAAGGTAACATTCGCGACTGGTTTGCCGACCTGCTGCTGCAAAAACTGGAGGTGGAACCTTCCCGCGACAGCAGTGTGATCTCTATTTCCTTCAGTGGCGCCGATCCGCAGTTTGCCGCTGCGGTAGCCAATGCCTTTGCCGATGCCTACCAGCAAACCAACATCCAGCTCAAGGTTGAACCTTCGCTGAAAGCAGCGGAGTACCTGAGTTCCCAGAGCAAGGCCTTGCGCAACGATCTTGAACAAGTGCAAGCACGGTTTTCGGCTTATCAGCAGCAAAAAGGCTTGACCAGTGCCATCGAGCAATTTGATGTGGAAAATGCCAAGCTCAACACCCTTTCCGCACAATTGGTCATGTCGCAGGCGCAGTCTATTGAGGCCTCTTCCCGCCAAGCGGGAACGCTGGCCAATGCGGAAGAGTCGCCCGATGTCAATGCAAACTCCTTGGTGCAAGGCTTGAAACTCGACCTGGCAAGAGTGGAAGCCAAGCTGGCCGAGCTCTCGCAACGGTTCGACCGCAATCACCCGCAGTACCAGTCCACACAGGCGGAAGCTGACAAGCTTCGCTCCCGGCTGCAGGAAGAAATCCGCAATACTGCCGCCAGCGTCGGCGGCAGCGCCCGCATTTACCAGCAGCGCGAAGCCGAACTGCGTGCCGCTGTCGCCGAGCAAAAGGCGCGGGTGCTAAAGCTTAACCGCTCGCGCGACCAGCTTACCATGCTGCAAAAGGATGTAGACAACACCCAGCGTGCACTGGATGGCGCCAGTCTGCGCTTTACCCAGACCAGCCTGGAAAGCCAGGCTAACCTGACCGAAGTGGCGGTGCTGAATCCGGCAATTGCGCCGCTGACCCATTCCAGTCCCAAGGTTTTGTTGAACGTGTTGCTGTCGGTTTTTTTGGGAGGCATGTTGGGAGTGGGTTTTGCGCTGCTGGCCGAAGTCATCGATGGTCGTGTGCGGAGCGCGGGGGACATAGGCGCAGCCTTCGATATTCCGGTGTTCGCTGTTATTCAGGACAGGGCCATTACTCGGGACAGGATAGGCAAGCGGCGCAGTTTTAATCCTTCCGCATGGTTCTCTGGTCTGCGACCGGCGCTGGGAAAATGAATATCATGAATCTCAATCTCTCTATGTCGGCGGCAGCGCCCAAGGCCACGCCTACCCGTGAAGCCAACATCGGCGGCATTCTGCTCGACTTGGGAAAAATCACGGTAGAACAGGGTGAGCAGGTGCTGCGTTTGCAAAAAGAACAAGGCTTGCGCTTTGGTGACGCTGCACTGAAGCTTGGGTTGATTACCGAAGCCGACCTGCGCCAGGTGCTATCGTTGCAGTTTGACTACCCTTACCTGCAACCGGGTGAGGGCAATTTCGACCCGGCATTGGTAGCGGCCTATCAGCCTTTTTCTGCGCAGGTCGAAGGGTTGCGCTCATTGCGCAGCCAGTTAATGTTGCGCTGGTTCAGCGCGGGCAACAAATCCCTGGCGCTGGTCAGCCCCCATGCGGGCGAAGGATGCAGCCATCTCGCGGCCAACCTGGCAGTGGTATTTTCGCAGCTGGGTCAGCATACGCTGCTGGTCGATGCCAATTTACGCGAGCCGCGCCAGCATAAAATTTTCAACCTGGACGAGGCACGGGGACTCTCCGATATTCTGGCCGGGCGCGCAGACAGTGCAGTGATTACTCGCGTTGAATCTTTCGTAGACCTTTCGGTGCTGGGGGGCGGCACTATCCCGCCCAATCCGCAGGAACTGCTGGCACGTCCCAGCTTTACCGTCTTTATGAACCAGGCCATGGACAGCTACGATGTCATCCTGGTCGATACCGCCCCGGCAAATAACACCTCGGATGCCCAATCTGTTGCTGCCCGTTGTGGGGGTGCGCTGCTGGTATCGCGGCTCAATTACACCAGGCTTTCCGAATTGGCCAAGGTTAGGGATCAGATCGAAGTCGCTGGCATACGCCTGGTCGGTGCCGTGGTGAATGATTTCTAAAACTTATGTCAGAATTATTGACCGTTAGCAGGCTCGCCTTGCCCCGCTGGTTAGCGGAGTGGTGGCTCATTTTGTTGGGGCTGGCTGTTCTTTATGCTCCCACCTACTACTCGCTGGCTAACGGCCTGTGGCGCAGCGAAGACCAGGCGCACGGCCCTATCGTGCTGGTCGTGGTGCTGTACCTGATCTGGAAGCAGCGCCATCATCTGTTGCCCACTGTTCCAGCCGTCGCCAACCCGTTAATCGGTTGGGTAGTGCTGGGGTTCGGGCTGCTTTGTTACGTGATAGGCCGCTCGCAAGATATTCTGATGATGGATATCGGTTCGCAAATTCTGGTGCTGGCCGGCATCCTGCTGATTACCCGCGGTACACCCGCCCTCAAGGCAATGTGGTTCCCACTGTTTTTCATTTTATTCATGATCCCGCTGCCCGGGATATTCCTCGACGCCGTTACGATGCCGATGAAAATCGCTGTTTCTTACGTAACCGAGCATGTCCTGGCCTGGGCGGATTATCCGATAGGACGTAGCGGCGTCATTCTGCATATCGGGCAATACCAACTGCTGGTGGCAGATGCCTGCGCCGGCATGCACACGCTTATTTCGCTGGAAGCGCTGGGCCTGCTCTACCTCAATATAGTCAGGCACGATTCGTTGTTCCGTAACATCACGCTGGCTATCCTGATCATCCCTATTTCGTTCACGGCCAATGTGATCCGCGTGATGGTGCTGACGCTGGTGACTTATCATTTTGGCGACGAGGCCGGGCAGGGCTTCATCCATCAATTTGCCAGTTTGGTATTGTTCATGGTGGCGCTTTTTCTAATCATTGGTGTGGATGCCTTGTTGCAACAGGGCGTCAAGCTGCAGCGCGGGCGCCTTACTGCGTCCAGCGGTGGAGCACTGCAATGAAGGTGAACTATTTCAAGCGGACAAGTGTACTGATCTGCGCCACCCTGATTGCAGCCAGCGGATTAGCCGTCGCCATTACCCCCACCCATCGCGTGGCGGAGCAGGGGCCGCCAGTTAACCTGGACGCGATGATTCCCGGACATTTCGGGGATTGGGCAATAAATGAAAAAGCTGTGTACCAACCCGTCAGTCCCGAAGTGAAAGCGGCGCTGAGTAAAATTTACACCCAGGTGCTGACCCGCACCTACATTAACCGTCAGGGTTATCAAATCATGCTGTCCATCCCGTATGGGGCGGATCAGTCCGATGGCCTGTCCGCCCATGACCCGGAAGGCTGTTATCCCTCGCAAGGATTCCAGATCACGTCCAAACGCAAAGAGCCGTTACATACCGCTAACGGCACGATCCCGGTACGCCGTATGGAAGCAGTGAATGGCTCGCGCCACGAGCCGGTGACGTACTGGCTTACGGTGGGTAATCGTGCGGTGAACAACGACTGGGACCGCAAAAAAGCGCAACTGAGTTATGCGCTCAGAGGTGAAATTCCGGACGGAATATTATTCCGGGTCTCTTCCATCGATCCCGACACGCAGCAGGCTTACCGTACCCAGAATGAATTTATTGAAGCGTTGCTCACGGCACTACCGCCAGATTCGCGCGCCCGACTGGCCGGGCTGATGCCCTTAAAATAAATAGGTACCTTACCGTGGATGCGCAATCAATGGGGCATCTCGATGTCCGGATATTAAAGAGACACGCAATGCATATCCATCCCTACACTCCTGAAAATGCCCGGCATGGTGCAATCCATTACCTGATGGGCCGTGGTGCCGCCGGTATAGCGGGTTTTATTACCGTGCTGTTGCTGGTGTGGTTTATGGATGTGCACAACTATGCCGCTTATACCGCGCTAAGCGGGGTGGTTGCGCTGGCTGGTATTCTGGCCACCCTTGGAATGGAGCGCGTGCTTCCTCGCTACATTCCTGAAGGCAGGATATACCGGCCGGTCACGCAGCTCAGCCGTTTTATCTGGGTCACCAGCGCGATCAGGTTGGCGGCGGCTCTATTGGTCGTACTGTTGCTTTATATTCTTTGGCCTGCGGTAGACCGATTTCTCGCAGTGGCTGAATTCAAGGTATTTCCCGTGGCACTGGCATGTTTCATCGTGGCCGAAGCACTGTACCAGCACTTCTCGGCTGTGCTGCAAGCGCTAGTCATGCAAAAAGTGTTGACGCGTTTGCTGGTCATACAATGGGCCGGCAGGCTGCTTTTAATCGCTGTTGTTGTATCGATGCATTCCGCAATTAGTTGGCAAGAGTCGTTGTGGATTTTTGCGGTTCCGGAGGTGCTCGGAGTAGTCGGATTTGTATGGGTTATCCGCCGCCACCTGCAAGGCTTAACCGATCCGGGGTCGGCGGGAGGAAGCTGGCCAGAGTATGGCAAAGTAGCCGGGGTTGGCCTGCACAATTATGGATTTACTTTGCTGGCCGCCCCGCCACAGGGCTATTTCATGAAAGTGCTGACCGCAGCGTATCTGCCTGTGGAAGCCGTCGCCGCTTACGGCTTTTTCATCAGCGTGGCAGAAAAAGCCCGGCAATTTATTCCGCTACATTTCTTTTATGGCCTGATCGAACCGATGATGGTTGCTGGCTACCTGAAAGACCGCGATTTTCCGGCGCTGAGCTATCGCTGTCAGCTGCTGTATAAATCCAATTTGCTGTTGATGGTGCCAGCCATTGCCTGGGTGGCAGTGAGCGGTGATTCTATCGTTGCATTGATGACAGGTGGAAAATTTGCCGGGTTGTCGTGGATGCTGGCGCTGGTTATGGTGCAACTTGCCATCGGCAGCCATGTTGTGCTGCTGCAATTAATCCTTAACTCGCTGGAAAAAAGCAGGCTGCTGGCCAAGGCCAGCATGTATGCGCTGTTCGTCATGCTGATTGTGATGGCTGTGTCAGCCAATACGGCTCCAGTTTATTTGTTGCTCAGCCCTATCGTTTTTTCGTTGGTCATGAACTTCTACATCCTGTACCAGCTGGCGCGCGACCGGCATGCCTACAAGCCTTCATGGCACATGCTGGGGGGTATTCTGCTGTCGGGCCTGGCGTCCGTAGCGCTTGCCACATTGGTGGTGCGCGCACTGCCATGGCCACCCGGCGCATCTGTGATGACGATGGTTTCACTGGCAGTAATCATGATGGTTTACGGTGTATCCCTGTGGCTGATGAAGGCTATCAGCGCGGCGGAAATATTGTCGATTCGTGCACTGATCGCCAAAAAAACATGATCAATATTTTCAGGAATTTTAAAGCAGGGACCAGAGCTTTCTTGTGGCGACTGAAATTTCGTTATCAGGCTTCCACCACGGGGCAGCAGCCGAGACTATTTTACCTGATGGGGCTAGGCGAGAAATTTCCTAACTTGGGTGACCAGGCTCAAGCTGCCGCGATCTCCATGTGGCTTAGGAAGCATTTTGACATGCCTGTTATTGAACTTAAAACTTACCAGATAAAATCCTGCCTGCCACTCCTTAAAAGGAGAATAAAGAATAACGATATTGTATTTTTGCATAGCGGCGGCAACTTCGGGGATGATTGGTGCAGCACACAGCTAATCAGGGAATCCATCATCGCATCTCTGGGCAACAACAAAATTATTCAATTACCCCAAACAATTTTTTACAGTGCTACCGGCAATGGCCAATTGGCAGTTGCCCGCAGCCAGCAGGTGATAAACGCGCACCCCGATTTGCTGATCTTTGGACGGGATTTCCATTCGGCACAAATTGCCCGAAAGCTCTTCCAGCATGCCAGCATACTTGCCAGGCCGGACATGGTGTTGTCCTTGCAGGATGTGGTTGAGAAAAAACTCGGAAAAGAAATAGCCCATCGTTCACAGGGTTTGAAAAAAATTCTGCTGATTATCCGCAACGACAAGGAGGGTGTGTATGGCATTACCGATAAACGGGAGATACTCAGCGAACTGTTGGAGGCCGGTTATCAGGCTCAATTATGGGATACCAATGTGGCGGACACTTTTTCCGGCACAGCCAGATTCAATGTCCTCTTGAAGTACCTGAAATTTATCAGCGCATTTGATGCCGTCGTCACTGACCGGTATCACGGACTTATTTTTTCTGTTCTGGTCAAACGGCCATGCGTTGTTTTGAGGACCCATAACCACAAACTTACCAGTGCGTTTGACTGGTTTAACGGCGTAAATTTTGTCAAACGCATTGATTCCACAGATGAGTTATTGAGTGCACTTAACGACATGCAAAAATTGCACGAATTTGTTGCGCCTGGATGGAATGACACCCACTTTGATCCGATGGCAACAGAAGTAAAAAAATTTCTTGAGACTTACCCAAAAAATGAATTGGGTTTTCCTGCGCCGCAGGCCCCGGTTTGAAACGTGCATTTCCTGAATATGAATAGCCGAAATCAATGCGTAGTGGTGACTTGTTTCTCGGAAAATCAGCCCGGGTTTATGGATTTTTCTTACCGGATAAAATCTTTGGCACGGGTATATCAAATCACCCTGGTGAGCAACAGGCCGCTGACAGAGCCTGAGCTGCAAGTGCAGGGCGCAGACTATGTTGTTTTGCCGGGCGGTGTGGGCCGGATGGCATGGTTGCGTTATCTGTGGCACTGCGCGCGGCTGATAAGAACGCGTTCGCCTGAGGTGGCAGTTTTGCTGCACTCGACTGTGGCGCCGGTTGCGCTGCTGTGCGGCAACATCGCTACGGTGACTTATTGGAACGAACATCCGTCCCATTTTTCTCCTGCACCCGCTGGCCGTTTGTCTTTAAAAAACTGGATGCGTCATGTACTGCGCTGGTTGCTTTTTGAGGGTGCACGGCGGTCCTCTATCGTCATGCCGATTGGCGAAGCTCATCGGGAAGACCTGTTGCAGCATGGCTGCCTTGCAGAACGCATTTCGCTGCTTTATATGGGCGTGGACCCAACATTTTACCAAGTCGCCCTGCCGCCGCCAGTCGCGTTATTCCAGTTCCAGTTTGAAAGTGCTACAAGGCGGCGACAAGCGAGCGACGAAGACAGTACAAGTAGTACGGCTAGGAGCGAGCGCGGAAGCCAACGCAGTAGCACTGAAAAAATGGAATTGGAATTGAATGCGCCGCTGCGGCTGCTGTATATCGGTTCGGTCAGCCCCGCGCGCGGCCGCGACATCATGCTGGAAGCCATCGCGCAGGCCAATGCTGAGACTGCAATCGCAACAATCACGCTGGTAGGCGCTTGCGAGGTACAGCAGCGCTACTGCCGCGATTATGCCCAGCGGTTGGGGATTGCTGATGCGGTCACGGTGGTGGGCAGGGTGTCTGGTTACCGCATCCCGGATTTTCTGCGCGCGGCCGATGCCGGGCTATGCCTGTGGGAAGATCAGCCATGGTGGCGCTTTAACCCGCCGACTAAACTTTTTGAATACCTGGTCGCGGGATTGCCTGTGCTGGCGAGCAATATTGGTACGCATACGCAATACATCACCGATCAAAGCAACGGCCTGATATTTGAATATGACAGCAGCAGCCTGGCCGCAGCTATCAGGCAGCTGTGGCAGCGGCGCGCGGAGATTCCGGCATTCAAGCAACGTGCCGCTGATTCGGGCGAGCAATATTTGTGGCCCGGCATTGAACCCGCATTTTTGCATGCCGTGCAGCGGGCCCAAAGATGAACATCCTGCTACCCAGACATTGGAATCTGAATGTGCGTGCCGTGTTGGCGGTATTGGGCATGGGTGTGTGCGCAGTTGCCTTTGGGTTATTGGCCGTTACGGCCAATCCAGTGTTAATCAGTCTGGGAATAGGCTTGATAGGCGGCATGATGCTGCTCGGCATGCCCCAAACAACGGTGTGGATGATATTCACGCTGGGGCTGCTGAGCGGCGCGTTCATTTCATTTCCCGGCTTTTCCAGGATACCGTGGATAGTCTCGCTACTGGGCATGTTGCTGTTGCTGCCGGCATTGATGAAGTTATCCAGCGTACGTTCCCAGCGGCTGCCCGCCTTTATCTGGATCGCGCTGCTATTCCTTATTTACAGCCTGGTGGTCACTGTGCTGCGCTGGGATTCTCTGGGGGAATTTCTGGCTGGATTCAAGCGTTATTTTCAGATGTATGGGCTGATGCTGGCACTTACCTTACTGGCATTCACTCCGGCCGATTTTTCGGCCTGGCGCAAGTTGCTGGTGGGCATTGCCTTGCTGCAATTTCCATTCGCCCTATACGAATTGCTGATACTGGTGCCCCAGCGCGGTGGAATGACGTTGTCAAGCGCTGCCTCAGACGTGGTTGCCGGAACTTTCGGCGCTAACCTGAAAGGCGGAAGCCCCAATTCAGTGATGGTAATTTACCTGTTTACCGCTATCAGTTTTTTTGTTGCGCGCTGGCGCGCCGGACTGATGGAAACAACACGTTTTGCGCTCTTGGTGTTGTTGTGCCTGCTGCCGATAGGCATGGGTGAAACCAAGATCGCGCTATTCATGTTGCTGTTGGTGGGCATGGTGTTATTACGCGCCGACATCATCAGTTCTCCAGTGCGCTATCTGTCCAAGGTGCTAATGTTGCTGTTGCTCACGGGCGCACTTGGGTATTGGTACGTTACCGTGATCATGGGCAGTTCCGTGAGCGAAGTGATAGCCAGCACGATTCGGTATAACTATGGTGATCAGGGATATTCGCAGGTACAAATTCTGAACCGTTTCACCTCCCTCACCTTCTGGGGATCCCGGCAGGGACTGGATGACCCGGTGGGCATGCTGCTTGGTAATGGCTTGGGCAGTTCCTATACCTCGCAGAATGCAATGGCCGGCCACATTGGGATGCAGTACCTGCATTACGGCATTAACCTTACGGCTGCCTCAACCTTGCTCTGGGATACCGGCATCTTCGGGTTGCTGTTGTTTACCGGAATATTTTGCAGCGCGTGGAGGGCGGCCAACCAGCTGCGCCGCCAGTCTGCGGACGCCGCAACACGGGCCGATGCGCTGGCCATCCAGGCAGCGATTTCATTGTTCTTGCTGAGCATTGTGTATTCCGATGCGATTGTGAACTTGCTTGCGATGGAGATTATGTATACCTATGTGCTGGGCTACCTTGCCTATTTAATGCGCCAGCACAATTCCCGTTCTTCCTTTGTAGTAGGCAATATCGGCGCTGCCCAAGCCGTGAAAAAATCCGTGCCTCATCGTGGCTGAAACCCGACCTGTCCGATTGCTCTACCTGACCGCAGAACAATGGCCCACTTTTCGCCCCGACATGGTCGCATTGTTTGGCAAATATTTACCGCGATTAAATATTGCCAGCGATTTATTGACCGAAAGAAATACCGATGAAGCCCAGTGGGACGTGCCTTGGGGCGGCGGTAACGCGCTGCTATGTAACGTACCAAAGAATCGCGCGGGCCAGTATTGGGTAAAGTTTTGGCATCAGATAGCGGGGTTACTGCGGCTGGATGCAGCACAGTATGATGCCATCCAGGTGCGCGACCTGCCTGTACTCGCGCTGTGGGCGCTGCTGGTTGCCCGTGCCAAGGGGCTGCCGTTTTTTTATTGGATGTCCTTTCCCCAGTCCGAGGGACAGATATTGCGCGCGCGCGCGCGCGGCCCACGTGCGGGCATCCGGTACTGGTTTCCGTTGGTGCAGGGGTTGCTGGGCAAATGGGTGCTGTATCGCTGGGTGTTGCCCGCTGCCGACCATATTTTTGTGCAAAGCCGACACATGGCGCAGGATGTGGCGCTGCACGGCATTCCGCTGACAAAAATAACGCCGGTGCCGATGGGGGTTGATCTGGAAATTGCGCGGCCAGAACAAGTGGTTCCGAGCGATGATCTCCGCTTAATCAATAAACGGGTGCTGGTCTATCTGGGTACGCTGGATCCGGCACGCGATATTGAAATGTTGTTCAAGGCGCTGCATATCGTCAGGTTGAATTGCCCGAGTGCGCTGCTGGTATTGGCTGGCGATACCGAAGACCCCGCGCATCGCCAATGGCTGCGCCAGGAAGCGCAAAGGTTGGGGGTGGCCGATGCGATACTGTGGGCCGGATGGTTGCCTGCTGCCCAGGCTTGGCGTTATGTGCGCGCGGCAGAAATCGGGCTGTCACCCTGTCCGCGCAGCTTCCTGTTCGATTGCGCATCGCCTACCAAGCCAGTGGAATATATGGCCTTGGGCATTCCGGTAGTGGCCAGTGACAATCCGGATCAAGCACAGATAGTGGCGGAAAGCGGTGCCGGTTTATGTGTGCCACAACAGGCACACGCCTTTGCCGATGCGATAACCGAACTGCTGGACGATTCCACGCGGCGCGCACAGATGGGTGCGCGGGGACTCGCTTATGTGCGCGACGCCAGGAGTTATGGCCGGCTGGCAGCAGGGGTGGCAAAAGTTTATCAACAGCTGTCAGGGCGAGCCTCCCGCCGCGCTAACCAACCAGGTGTCCGCAGGAATTCCATTGTCATCGTTGTGCCGGAGCTGCTGCCGGTACCAGCGGTTCATGGAGGAGCCGTCGAGCATTGGGTAGAGCAAGCCAGCAGGCGGCTGGTAAGGCCAGGCCGCACACTGGCGGTTGTGTCGCGCCCTGCGGGTGTGGCGGGACATCCGGGAATCGAGTACCTGGGCATTCCGTGGACGGCGACCGAAAATTTTTTTCATCGTATCAAGGAACGCGTTACCTGGAAAAATCCCCTGCGTTACATTGCCAAGTTACAGAATGTGTTTTCTTATGGCAGGCGGGTGGCCAAAGCCGTGCAAAATTTTGGTGTGGTGTACCTGCACAACGAGCCGAATATCCTGTTTTTTCTCCCTAAACGGGCTGGGCAGAAGATTGTGCTGCACATGCACAACGATCATCTTTCCATGTGCCTTTTCCGGCCTTTCTATCGACGCGCGCTGGCCAAGGCAGACCGTGTAATCTGTGTCAGCGATTACATTCGCAGACAGGCGGTTGTACATTTTCCTGAGCATGCCGGCCGTTTCTGCGTAGTGTTCAATGCGACCGACCCTGAGGTCTTCAGGCCTTATGGCGATGAAGCGGTACGCAATCTGGCAGGTATTGTCCTGCTGGAGTCGAACAAGAAGTATCTGTTGTACGTGGGGCGCCTGACGCCGGTCAAAGGCGTCCACGTGCTGATCGAAGCATTCCGGGAAATTCATCGTCGTATGCCCGAAACGCGCCTGATCATCACCGGCTCATCATTTTTCGGCGGTGCCGCAAAAACAACTTACGAGCAGAAATTGGTGAAGCTGGCGGAGCCCATCAGCAATGCCATTGTGTTCACAGGTTATCTGTCGCATGAGAAATTGAAATATTTATACTCTATTGTGGACATGATCGTGTTGCCTTCGGTGTGGCAGGACCCCTGCCCCTTGGTAGTACTGGAGGCGATGGCATCGGGTACTTGCCTCTTGGCCACTCCCACGGGCGGGATACCGGAGGTGGTGGAAAGCGGACTCAATGGCGTGTTAGTTGAGCCGGCGGATGTCGGCGCACTGGCGCAAGCAGTTTGCAGCGCATTGAACGAGCCGGAAGCGATGCATCGGATGGAGAGTGCGGCACGCCAGAAAATTCTTGATGGGTATACATGGGAACGCCTGGTCCGCGAACTGGAGGAAATCCTGGATGACCCTGAATAAATTGAGTGAATTTCAGTGAATGCTACCGGCAAGAACCGCCTTGATTACCTGGATGTATTACGAGGCTGCGCAGTTTTGGCGGTCTATCTCCAGCACAATCTGGGATATGCCTATCATGCTTACCATGCTGCCCATCCTTTGCATGGCTATCTGAAATTTCTGATTGCTGAGTCGATTGATTGGGGGCAATTCGGGGTGATTTTATTTTTCCTGATTAGCGGGTTTATTATACCCAGCAGCTTGAAAACCGGGACATCACTATTAAAGTTCTTTATCAGCCGGGCATTCAGGCTTTACCCCGCGTATTGGGTTACGTTGGCTCTCATCGTCATCTCGGCCCGCTATGTGGAGTCTTCGGTGCCCAGCTATTCGTACACTCAAATTCTGGCGAACATCACGATGGTGCCCAAGATTTTTGGGAGCAATGAAATGAGCGGAATTTTCTGGACGCTGTTTATTGAAATATTATTTTATGCAAGTTGCGCGATATTATTCAAGCTCAAATGGCTGGAACAGCCCATTGTCATAGCGATCATTGCCATTGGCTTGAATTTAACCACACCGCTGGCAATCGTACTCAACAAGTACTATCAGTTGGGAATGCCTGTTCAGTTTGTGCTGTTTCACCTTTCCTTCCTTTTCGCCGGGAATTTACTCCGGCTCGCCATTGTGGAAAAAGAAAGGGTTGCCGTATGGTCGGTATCCACATTTCTGCCGTTGTGCTTGCTGAACATCGCCATTGCAACGGGCCTGTTGTTCCCGGTACCCGAAGCCGTAACGAGAGGATTCGTAATGTTCAGGGCTGAATCAAATGTCTATGCGTATGTTCTGGCGGTGGGATTTTTTATCTACGCGATCTATCTAAAATCTTTAAATAATCGATTCCTGATCGAGTTGGGGAAAATCAGCTATTCATTATATTTGCTGCACATGCTTTGTCTTGCTTTGGTAATGGAATTTTTCCCCCCGCAAACGATAGCGGGTTCCACCGCCTATTTTATTGTGAGCGCAGTCATGTCCTTTTGGGCCGCGAAATTATCATTTAGGTATATAGAACATCCCGCAATAGAATTCGGCAGGAAAATTATTAGATCCCGTGGTTATGCCTGACAACCCAATGCGTATTTCTGATCCAACATAACACCCTCAAATTCTTATGATTGCAATTGTCTACCCTCAGTTCTACGGCGTCGGCGGCATCGCGCGCTATCTGGATTCGTTTCTGTCGAGCTTGCCATCCGGGCATCCGCTGATCTATCTGATTACCGGTAATGAAAATAGGGTGGCTCGCAGCTATCCGGGGGTGGAAATTATCCATATCCCATTGGCCTCCAGCAGGCTCAATCTTTTTATGTGGGGTTGGAAAGCGCGCAGGCAGGTGGAACGCCTGCATCGCGAAGGCAGCATAAAGCAGGTTAACCTGCATTTTCCGCCGTTGATCCCTGCCATATTGATGCCGCGGCATATCCCGGTTGTGTTGACGGTACATTCAACTTACCTCGGTATGTCCGGTAATTTTTACCCGGAAAAATTCTACGCTTCGGAAATAAATTGGTTGTCATTGAAAATAAAGATGTGGATGGAATCAAGAATCTATCAAAACTCTACCCGTGCCATTACCTTGACGGAGTTTGGCCGAGAGCAAATGCTTGCGTATGGGTACGATAATCCTGTTGCCATTATTCCCAATGGCGTCGATTTAGACCAGTTCAGCCTTCCTGCAGAAAATGCTAAAGACATTGATGTGTTGTTCACCGGGAGAATCGAACGGCTCAAGGGCAGTGTGGGCATGGTCGAGATTTGCCGCAGGTTGGTGGACAAGAAAAAAGATATTGTGATTTGTATTGTAGGCTATGGCGAAGAAGAAAATTGGGTGCGGCAACAATTAAGCGGGCTGAGCAAAAATGTCATGCTGACCGGCAAGGTGCCTTTTGCGGAAATGATGCGCTATTACAGCCGCAGCCGGATTTATGTTTCTACCTCTTACTACGAAGGCTTGCCCGGAACGTGCCTGGAAGCAATGGCGATGCAGTTGCCGGTAGTCGTATGGGATTTACTGTTTTACCGCGGCCTGGTGGTTGAGGGTGAGATCGGTTTGCTGGCTGCGCCCAACGATTTTGGATCGATGACAGATATGGTGCTGGAGTTGTTGTCGAATCCGCAGCGCGCGGCGGAAATGGGCAGAAATGGCCGCATACTTCTGGAGAAAAATTACAGCTGGACCAAGCTGGCGCGAGATGTGCTGAGCGTCTTCCAGAAATGATGGCAGCGATTGATGCCTCAATGTGGTGAAGACTGTCTTTCAGGAGAGCCAGTTTGGCATCAAGCTCCTACGATCCGGAAGAAAATATTTGGCGATATACCTGGCTTATGAGAAACCTTTTTATCCTGACGTACCCTCTGCTGCTCTTGTTTTCTGGATTAGCCGTCGCTGCTGATTCCACGATCAGACCTGCTCATGTGGCAGTGGTGGTCAATATCGCCGATGCCAACAGTCTTGCAATAGGCCAATATTACCTTAAGGCACGCCGTATCCCACAGGATAACCTTATCCCGGTAAGCCTTCCCGGTAGCCCCGGCAAGCTGACGGAGGATCAGTTCCGCCAACTCAAGCAGCAGATCGATGCCAGGCTCAAGCCGGAAATCCAGGTGATCCTGCTTGTTTGGACTGCTCCCTACGCCGTCGAATGCAATTCCATCACGGCAGCGCTGACGTTGGGTTTTGATGGTGAGCAGTGCAAGGAAACCTGTGGCCCAGGCAAACCCAGCGCTTATTTTAATAGTCCGTCCAGGCGCCCGTCTGACTACGGCCTGCGCCTTTCCATGCTGATGCCAACCGAATCTGTCGAGATGGCCAAGGACCTGATAGATCGCGGCGTGTTGAGCGGATTCCGCGTCAACGACGCAAGCGCATATTTCCTGGTCACCTCTGACAATTTGCGCAATTCACGGGCGGGATTTTTTCCGGGGTCGGGCCGCATCCCGCAGAAAAAACTGCAAATCAACACCTTGCAAGCTGACTACATCGAGCACAAAAAAGACATCATGTTTTACCAGACCGGCCTTGTCAGCGTGCCGGGATTGGAGACGCTGCGGTTTTTGCCGGGTGCGCTGGCAGACCATTTGACCTCGACTGGGGGAATCCTGTTGGGCGGGGCGCAGATGAGCAGCCTGAAGTGGCTGGAGGCTGGAGCTACTGCAAGCTATGGCACCGTCTCCGAACCCTGCAATCACTGGCAGAAATTTCCCAACCCGACCGCACTACTCCTGCATTATCTCTCTGGAGAAACTGCGGTTGAAGCCTACTGGAAGAGTGTCGTTTGGCCGGCCCAGGGGGTGTTCATTGGAGAACCACTCGCTGCCCCATATTGCCTTTCCTGTGCCAGAGAGGGTTGGAAATAAGCATGCAATAGGCAAGCTGCCATGAACGGGCAGCCTGGATACCAAGGCGGAAGCGGTTCAGTTTGTACGTCACCGGTTTGGCGAAAAATGTGACTGGGCGCGCGCAGTGCCGGATACCTTCTAACAGGACTATACCAATGTAACTTGCTTGTCATTTTGGAACATTAGACTCCTCAATTAAGCACCGCTTGCAGCCAGTATTTCTGAATGCTTGATAAAGAGAGGGGTCGATCTTGACAGCAAAAGCCAGAAGAAGCGGGGAGGCACACGCCCCGAAAGTAACTCTTACCCTGAAAGCCGTTCCGCCCAGGACAAAGCGCAAAAAAGAAAATTCACTCCCGATCCGGGTTATGTTTTTAGGCCTGCGTGGGTTCCCTGGTGTACAGGGGGGTGTGGAAACCCACGCAGAACATTTGTGCCCACTGCTGGTTGAGCATGGGTGCCAGGTGGAAGTCATTGTACGTTCACCGTATCAACCAGCAGTCATCCCGGAAGCCTGGCGCAAGATAAAATTCAGCAGTATTTGGGCACCCAAGTCCAAGGCTCTAGAAGCGGTCATCCATACTTTTCTGGGTGTGTTGTACGCCGCCGTAAAGAGACCGGACATCCTGCATATCCAGGCAATAGGACCAGCCGTCATGGTTCCGATGGCGAGATTATTAGGTCTGCGCGTTGTAGTGACCCATCATGGCCCAGATTACGAACGTCAAAAATGGGGTCGCCTGGCGAGATGGGTGTTGCGGGCGGGCGAGCGCCAAGGCATGCGCTGGGCGCATCAGAGGATTGGAATTTCAAATGTTATTTGCCAATTGGTGCAGGACAAATACGCACTCAATACACGGCTGATCCCTAATGGCATTACTCTTCAAGAAATGCCCAACAGCAAGGATATTCTGGCCAGATTCGGGCTTGTGCCGAGTAACTATTTCCTGCTGGTGAGCCGGCTGGTACCAGAAAAACGCCATCTTGATTTGATTAACGCATTTATCCATTCACCCCGCGCCGGCTGGAAGCTGGTATTGGTTGGCGCATCGGATCACCCTGACGCCTACACGCAGTCAGTTCTGGGCTCAGCCAAAAATCACCCTGGCATTGTATGCACGGGGTTTCAGAGTGGGCATGCGTTGAAGGAGCTGTATGCCCATGCCGGCCTGTTCGTCTTACCCTCTTCGCATGAGGGCTTGCCTATCGCATTGCTGGAAGCATTGAGCTACGGGTTGCCGGTATTGGCCAGCGACATTCCGGCAAACCTGGAGGTAGGGTTACCGGCAGAAAATTATTTTCCGCTGGGTGATGTGGCCGCTTTATCAGCCAAATTAAGCGAGTTTGCGCTGCGCCCGCTGGACGTAGAAAGACGCAATGCGCGCCGTACCTGGGTGTCTGAGCGGTTTAATTGGCATGCTATTGCCCGCAGTACCGCAGCAGTTTACCGGGAAGTGGCTTTGGGGTAGCAGTTGTTCCAGTAACCGCCAGCCCCCCGGCTCCTCAGGCCGTTCGTTTCACGCTTAAGTGGGGTCACGTTTCTTTTTTTCACGCAATTAATCGGAGTGTCAAACATGATCCGCACTCTCACCCTGCTGTCAGCACTTTCTTTTTTCTCGCTCAATGCCGGGGCTGTTTCTTCTTCGACCGTTGGCAGTTTTGAATGTTCTGACAGTCTGAGCATTTCTCTTTTAGATACCGCTTCGTTTTCGTGTATTGGCAACTTCTCACTTTACGGCGGTGGCATCACGTCCGACTCAAAAATTGTAGTCACATCCGGCGGAGCGCTCGTTCTTGACAACCTATCAATTACGGCGCCGTTTGTTGAGTTAAGCTCCCTGAACGGTCAAGTGTCAATCGGCAGTGGTGTTTTGATAACCACCAGTTCATTCCTTGCAACGGTTGGGGGTGAATTCACAGTTTCATCTGGCGCGTCTATTTTAGTTGGCGGTGGAGAAATGGCACGGGACATCGGTTCCTTGGAAATTCTTCAATCTAAATCTATCAACAAATTGGCAATCACTCCCCTCGTCGGCGGCAACATATCAATAATTTCATCTGTTCCGGAGCCAAGCACCTACATTTTATTAGTGCTCGGCTTGCTGGTTGTTTTTGGCCTTACCCAAGGAGCCAATGGCCGCCAATGCACGTAACCCTAGTCCCGTCTGCTTAAGGTGCATTTGCCTCGCCAGATTAAACTCTTTCGGATGGGCGCACAGATCGCGGTGAGAGAACCTTCTGCGTAATTTACTTTTTGTTCGCCTGCTTTGTAATCCCCTTGTCATTTTATGACATTACACTCATCACCTCATTGCAGTGTTCCGAAGCATACAGCAGTACGGGGATTCATAAACTTGTAATCCAGTACGCTTGATGCTGCTTCACGGCACGCATGAATTGGCAATGGCGGCTGTAAACTTTGGGGCTGAAGAAAGATGATATTGGTTACTGGAGGTGCTGGTTATATCGGTTCACACACCTGCGTTGAATTGCTCGAGGCAGGGCATAAGGTGATTGTGGTCGATAATCTCAGCAATAGTAGGCTCGAAGCATTACAACGTGTGGAAAAAATTACCGGGCAGTCAATTCCATTAGTAGTTGCAGACTTGCTTGATCGAGATGCGTTGCGGCAAATTTTTCAGGAACACCCCATTGAGGCAGTGATTCATTTTGCGGGCCTCAAGGCCGTGGGAGAGTCGGTAATGAAACCAATGCTTTACTATCGCAACAATGTCTGTGGCAGCATTGCCCTGTTTGATACCATGGCCGAGTTTGGTGTGAAGCACCTGGTTTTTAGTTCTTCCGCTACAGTCTATGGTGACCCCCATGCAGTACCAATACGGGAAGATTTCCCATTAGGGGCAACCAATCCTTACGGCCGCACCAAACTGATGATAGAGGATATTCTGCGTGATCTGGCAGTAGCAGATACCTCATGGCGCATTGCGCTACTGCGCTATTTCAACCCGGTAGGCGCGCATGAAAGCGGTTTAATCGGCGAAGATCCCAATGGCATACCCAACAATCTGATGCCCTATGTGAGTCAGGTTGCCGTTGGCAGGCTTAAGGAACTATCAATATTTGGCAACGATTACCCCACCCATGATGGTACCGGGGTGCGAGATTATATTCATGTAGCAGATCTGGCGGCTGGACATCTGGCTGCGCTGAAAGCATTGGATGGACATGGCGGCATGCTGATAGCGAATTTAGGAACCGGGCAGTGTTATAGCGTACTGGATATGGTGCAAGCTTTTGAGAAATCATGTGAGCGTCCTATTCCTTATCGCATCGCGCAACGGCGACCGGGCGATATCGCATCCTGTTATGCCGATCCTGCGCTTGCCTATAAATTGATGGGTTGGCGCGCAGCGCGTGATATTGAAGCAATGTGCCGCGATGTTTGGCGCTGGCAGTCAATGAATCCAAACGGATATGCAACCTAATGAGAACCACCTTGGTTTTTACTACACAATAAAATTGGAAAGATATGTTGGTGATCACATGAGAAAAATTCGCAAGGCAGTGTTTCCCGTTGCTGGCCTGGGATCTCGTTTTCTACCGGCAACCAAGGCCAGTCCCAAGGAAATGTTGCCTATCGTGGATAAGCCCCTCATCCAGTATGCAGTTGAGGAAGCTGTGGCCGCCGGCATTACCGATATGATTTTCGTTACCGGTCGCAGCAAACGTGCCATCGAGGATCATTTCGACAAGAGCTCCGAACTGGAAGAACAACTGAGGCTCAAGCACAACCACAAAATGCTTAAGCTGTTGGAGAATCTGTTGCCAAAAAATGTAAATTGCATTTATATCCGCCAGGCGGAGGCGCTAGGTCTCGGCCATGCGGTGCTATGCGCCCGTCCAGTTCTGGAAGACGAACCTTTTGCGGTAATTCTTGCGGATGACCTGCTGGATGCGGATACACCGGTGATGCGGCAGATGGTGGATACTTATGACTATTACCGCTGTTCGGTGCTGGGTGTACAGGACGTGCCCCTTGCCGAGGTGAAAAGTTACGGTATTGTAGCAAGCCGACCGGTGGCCGACCAGGTCGATCAGGTCAGTGCCATCGTTGAAAAACCCGCCCCGGGAGATACGCCCTCTACGCTCGCAGTAGTGGGGCGTTATATTTTGACACCGCGCATTTTTCACCATCTTGAAAAAATCCAACCTGGCGCGGGAGGAGAAATCCAGCTAACCGACGGAATTGCCTCATTGTTGGATGAGGAGCAGGTTCTGGCCTATCGTTATAACGGGGTACGCTATGATTGCGGATCGAAGCTTGGCTACTTGCAGGCGACAATGGTTTTTGGCTTACGCCATCCCGAAGTGGGGGCTGACTTCAACGCCTATCTGCAAGCCATGGTTCAGGATACCGCGCTGAATTAATGTACCTGTCGTAATATTTTCATAACAATCGCCTGAGATAATTGAGCTAGGTAGTTCCGATTTACTTCAGGAAAGGACACAGCGTTCCTGCCGGTTCAAAATTGGAACAAGCGTAGTGCTGTCCCTTACAGGTATCTTGATAAAAATATTATGCGCCAACCTTTTCCCAAGTTGATCCGAGGGGGCGACTCTATTTCTTCCCTGGTCAAGCATCTGATGGAACCCGCCGTAGTGGTGGGATCTTTGTTGCTTATCGCTGCCCTGCTTGGGGAACGGATTGACAAGTTTTACCTTATTCTTTCATTGATTGCATTTTCGCTGACCTTTCCCGGTAGCTGGCCCGAAGGCCGCTACTGGAAAATGGCCAACCAGATTGTGACATCCTGGGCCGCCACCTTCGGTTTGCTGGTTGCGCTGGGCTATGCAACGGATACCTTGAAGCTGTTTATGTTTGAAGTGTTGGTGGCGTGGGGAGTAACCGTTCCTGTGCTTTTTTTCATGGTCCTGGTGGGGCTGAAAAAAGCGGTGCCCCGGCTCAAAATTTTGATGGCCTACAAGAAAAAAGGCATCATCCTGGGCGCAAGTGAGCTGGGACAGCAACTCGCCACGAATGTCAGCCTGGATTTTTTCCGGCAAATTGAAATTGCGGGCTTCTTCGATGACCGCAGCAGGGAAAGGTTACAGCATGCGCCTGGGATAGAACTGCTTGGAAAGATGGGTGATGTCGCCGAGTATGTGAAGAACAATGTAGTGGATGTGATTTATATCGCACTGCCCATGGCTTCCCAGCCGCGCATCCTGAAGTTACTGGATGACTTGCGCGACACCACGGTTTCTATTTATTTTATCCCCAATATTTTTGTCTATGATCTTATCCAGGCCCGAGTCGATGAGATCAACGGCATCCCCGTTGTAGCCGTTTGCGAGACCCCGTTCTATGGAGTGAATGGGCTGCTTAAGCAAGTCAGTGACGTGATTTTTGCCGCGATCATCCTGGTGCTGATCGCCCCAGCCATGTTACTAATCGCGATTGGAGTAAAGATGAGTTCGCCGGGTCCCGTGCTGTTCAAGCAAAGACGGTATGGGGTAGATGGGCGCGACATCATCGTTTACAAATTTCGCTCGATGACGGTTTGTGAAGACGGCGCCCACATCCAGCAGGCGCAGGTGGGAGACAAGCGTGTGACCAAACTGGGCGCATTCCTGAGAAAAACTTCACTGGATGAATTACCCCAATTCATCAATGTACTGGAAGGAAAAATGAGTGTGGTCGGGCCGCGTCCCCACGCTGTTTCGCACAACGAAACGTACCGCAAGGTAATTAAAGGGTACATGGTCCGGCACAAGGTCAAGCCCGGAATTACCGGTTGGGCACAAGTTCATGGCTTTCGCGGTGAAACCGACACGCTGGACAAGATGGAAAAGCGTATCCAGTACGACCTGGACTATCTGAGAAACTGGTCAATCACGCTTGATGCATGGATTATATTCAAGACCGCCAGCGTAATTTTGCGTGATCGGCATGCTTATTAAGTACAGAGCAAAGAGTCGAGAGTAATCCTGAACCAGTAGCACAAGCTATTGCTTAAGTTCGCTTTCAATTTCTTTGAACGAAAGATGCTGCATGTTTTTTCCTTTGACCAGCGTGATCGCATGTTCAGCCACATTCTTGGCATGGTCGCCGATGCGTTCCAGTGCCTTGGCAATAAACAGCATGTCAATCGAGGTGGATATTGTGCGCGGGTTTTCCATCATGTTGATGATCAGCTCACGGATGATAGCGCGAAAATTTTGATCCACCCGATCATCTTGATGGACAACCCGGGCGGCCGTATCCAAATTCAGGTGGGCAAAAGCGTCCAAGGCATCCTTAAGCATAGTGCGCACCATTTCACACATGCGCTTGACCTTGGTGAAACGTGAAATGAACAGCTGATCCGATTCATGTATGCGCTTTGCCATATGCGCAATTTTTTCAGCCTCATCGCCAATACGCTCAAGATTGGTCAGTATTTTGGTCACGGCCATCAGTAACCGCAGGTCACTGCAGACAGGCTGCCGGCACGCAATAATGTGGACGCAATCCTCGTCGATAGAAACTTCCAACGCATCAATGTCCACATCACGCTCGATGACCGCACCTGCCAACCCAATATCACGCAGGGTCAGGGCATCGACTGCCTGGCTTATTTGCGCACCTACCAAGGCACCCATTTGCAGTACCCGGGCACGCAGGCTCTGCAGGTCAGCGTCGTATTGTTTGGAGATATGCTCGCCCAGCATGGGTTGCTTCAAGCCTGCTTGCTTCAAGCCTGCTTGCTTCAAACCAGGGGAGGATGCGGATTCCATCAGTAAGGATAGGAGGCAAGGGGGCGGGGCGCTGTGTCCATTTTTCTTTATTGGCCCTTGCCCTTGAAATCATCGTCATCGCGGCGCTGCTTGTCCCGGATTTTGTCCTTGATGGTCACCACATCGGTATCGCCACAGGTAGAGGTTTGGTATTCGCCCATTACCGTGACATTGACATCCAGGCCTTCATTAAGGGCTTCGGTGCGTAACAGGGTAGCCGACTGGCCCGGAGCAAGGGAGGATGGCACGCCCATTACCGGGGTATCGAACGAGTCCGTGACTACCAGGTTGCTGACAGGTGTCGAGCCGGTGTTAGTGATCACATAGGTGAATCGCACGTCGGTGCTGGCATATTTGCGCGACCACACGGGTATTGCGTTTCCATGCATGCCATAGGTAGAGCGGCGGCGCGCTTCACCATTATAAGAATAATCTTCATGTTCCCAATGCTTGGGGGATTTAGTGGATTTTATGCGGCACTTGGATTTGTCCGGTTTGCCATCCACCGAGCAGCTGGCTGAAATGACTAACTGGCAGGCCGCAACGGATATCGGGTCAATTGCCCCCACCACCCCTGCGGCCTGGGCGGTGAAAGAATTGCCAAAGCTGCCACTAAAAGGGTTCAGGAATTCCGCACTGACTTCACTATCCACCCGGATCGCCAAGTCGTTGCCCAGGTAAAGCGGAGCCAAGGATCCGCTGACATTACCCAATCGTAGATCGAACAAGTCTCCCGCAGTGCCTGCTCCATTTTCAAAGCCGAACTGTATTACTTCTGCTGCCAGTAGCACGCCATCATAATCAACGACACCATCGAAATTGGTGTCTATCGAACCCTGGATAACCAAATCAGGCTCAACGCCACTGGACATAAGGTGTCCAGCGCTATCCACCGTGAACTGCAGCGTGATGATCCTTTCATCGTCAAGCCCGGTGCCCAGTACCTCGCCGAACAGAAAAGGGGTGGACTGGAACAAGGTTGCCGGCGTCCCTGAAAGGAGCACTACCCCGGTGCTGGCGTTGTAATCAATGATGCCGGAACCGCCGAAGTCTACCGTGGGCTCGCTGGGGGTCAGGCCGAGCAGCGCCGCGTGAGAGAACGCAGGCATCAGTAACCCGCTTAGTAATAGAGTACGGCTCAGTTTATTGAGGGTCATAACATTTCCTTGGAACGGGTAAGGATGGCTGCTTATTTTGTATTTTTATGGGTGTTACGGCGACGCGCCAGAGGTACCGCCCCAGCGAGACCGGCTAACATCAGCCACACCGAATCCAGTTCCGGAACAGGCGACGCAAACACGCTGGCCGTAACGGTGGAGTTGATTTTCTGCGGGCTGGTCATGCCGGAGATAAAGGTATTGAGCGCGGAAGTAGTCGTCGCGGCGCTCCCGTAGATCCAATCATTGCCAAAATGGGTAGCGCCTCCAAACCCGGCGCTGCTATTGATCTTCAGGCCTCCCGCGCCACCCGTCAGGTAACCATTAACAAACTGCGATAGTGTCGCAGGCATGGCTTGATACTGGTCGCCGGTCATTGTCCATGTTGCATCAAAAACAGGGCTTCCGCTGCCGCTGTTGTTGAAGCCGAAATTTGTGATCGTGCCCATCCAGGAAAACTTCGAGGTATTGGCCGGGTTAGTGCCATAGCCGATATTGACATTCCCGTTCACGAATGCGCCAGTCGTGTTATTAACATTGATGGTCAGCATCAGGTTCGGGATAGAGTCGGTGGAACTGAAATAGGACTGGGTCAGCGTTGAGCCACCCGCAGCGGCTCCCTCGGCCAGCATCGATGACCCGGTGAACATACGGAGTTGCCCGGTCGTTGCGTTTACGGCGTTATGGTCGTACAGCAGATAGGGACTGGCGGTCAGCGAAACCGCAGGAAAAGTATTGACCACGCCGATCAATGCTGCCTGCGCATGGCCGGTAGTCACTGCCATTATTACAAGAGCAGCCAGTCCCTGAGCAAACTGGCGGAAAAGACGGGGGGCAAACCGGGATATTCGGATGTCATTCTTCATGCTTATCTCCATAGAAGCTCGTATTGAAAGCAGAAACTACATGGGGAGCATACCCAGCAATTGTTACCTTCCCCACCGAGTCCTATAGTCCGAGATAACTATCCTGGCCGTTGCCCATTTATTTGGCTCTTCCTGGCCGGTAATACTGGCTCTCAGTTTGATCCCGGTAAGTCTGAAACTGATTTTCTATTTCCACTCCTTTCAGTCCGGTTAGTGGCTCCACGCCCGATAGTGCCTCTTTCTCATATTTTTTCATTAATTCCAGCGAAGCATTGATCAGGCTAACGTTTTTTTCCTGGCATGCCTGGACCTCGGTTTTTTGCTGCGACAGCGCGATTTCCAATTTGGCTTTATCCGCACTGAGTTGTTTGCGCTGTACTTCATTGACCTCCAGTTCGCTGCGAACTGCCTGCTGGGCGCCCTGGCAGGCGCTCACATTGCTATCCTGTTCGGAGTTTAGTGCCTGAAGTTTGCTGATACTTTGTTTCTGCGTGGAAAGTGCGGTCTGCGCAGCAGCAAGCTTGGCTTCCGATTCTTTTAGTTGCTCCTTCAGTGCAGTGTTTTCCTGCTCAAGTTTTTGCTGTACCTGTTGCATCTGCTGCAAACGGCGCTGGACTGCGCGTGATTGCTTGTCGTCTTTTTCGGCTGCCATTGCAACCGAAGTCGTAAGCGGCAGCAGCGACATCCCGATTAACAGGCATGCCATTTTTGCGTAAATCGTTTTCATGGGAGAAAGCTTCATGTCAATTTAGAATTTTGCATTAAGGTCAACCATCAACACATCAATGGCAAGTCGTGCACCCTCAATGACGGTGGGAGACACCCAGCGGACGATTTCGTTGGTACTTAACCAACGTAAGCCCAGCCAGGTATTTTTGGCCACGCCGTAGTTAGCGCCGATAATCCAGCCCTTGGCATCGGTCCCTCCCAGGTGAAAATCAGAATCCGTATAAGCATCCAGCACGGCATCTGCTTCCAGTCGCTTATACGCAGCAGAAACCTGCCAGTCATTTTTGTTTATTGTTTCTGCCATACCTACCGACACTTTAAACTGGTGGCCCTGATTTTCTTTCTCATAGACGTAATTGGTACGCAAAAAAATATCGTTCGCGTCAAAGCCAATATTTTTCACGTAATCGCCAGTCAGAATTACGTGCACCGGAGCAAACATTGCCAGATCCACTTGGGCGGTCAGGTTGACCTCACGAAACTTTGAAGCCAACCCGCAACCGCTGTTATCAGTTCCGACGCCGCAGCTGGTTACACCGCCTTTATAAATATCAAAGGTACTGTTTCCCTTCTGGCGAAACGCCGGGGCGGTGCCATCGTATGTGGTGTCGTCCAGGATGAACGTATTAGCCGTTCCCTCCACATTTTTGAAATCGTATAGCGCCGCCCCAAACTTGAACGAAGACTGCGCCGCGCTTTTCCATTCCACTCCGGCCTGCATTCCCCACATCCATTTATCCTTCGCCCGGTTGGTGTCGGAGGTCTGCACCTCCTCGATCACAAATGCCCCGAGGGTGCCGAACGTTGACCACCTGTCCGATAATCCTGAATTGAAGTTGGCCGCAAGTCCGTCAAACGCATAATCAGGATCCCATACCAGGTCTGTGGAAAACCACGGGTTGGCGAACCGTCCGCCGGTGAAAGCAGTCGTAGAAGATGCCTGCCCCTTGAGGAAAGCGCGATCCAGCGTAAAGGAAAATTTGCTGTCCTTGCTGTTCAGTGTCTGGTTGTGCGATACCGGATCAGACGCCGAGCCGGTAGTCATGCGTATGCCCCCGTTTAGCCATTCATTGATCTTGGCGGTTGCCCCCAGTCGCGCACGGACACGGAAACGGCTGCGATTTTCAGTGGTGTTATCTATTTGGGAATTTTGCGGCACACTATCGCTAAAACTTGAAGGTGCATCGTTCCCCTCGGGAAAGCTGTCCAACTGATAGCGCAAGCGTAAATCGCCTTCCAGCGCAATACGCTCCAGCCAGATGGGTACCGCTCCCGGCGCTGCCCAACCTTCGGCCTTGGCCTGCGCCAACACTGCCTGCTTTATTTCTTCGCGTAATTGTTGCTTGAGGAATTCCGGTATGTATTGGACGCGTACTATTTTCTTTTCGTCGACTTCTTCCTGGGCATTCCTGGAGGTGATGCGTAGCTTCACCGGTTGCGGCATGCCCAGCGGAAGCGATTCGGCAAGGGGCTGCATACTGGCCAGCGCCTGCGCTATCAGCTTATCAATTGCCATATCGCCGCTGGAATCCTGTAATTCCGCGCGTTCTATGCGGCCATCCTGGGCTACCCAAATATGCGCAACAAAGCGGTACTGGGCTTGCGCCAAGTCTGGCTGCGCCGCCAAGGCTTCTTCAATGCGAATCTTGATCTGATTGATATGTTGGGCATAGACAGCCTTGGCATCCTGAGTATTTTCTGGGGTGGTCGGCAGACTATTTTCTGGAGGAGTGGCCGGGTTGGTATCAGCCGTCTGCGGCGGCGGGCTGGTTTGATCCGGTTGCATCACAGTTTCAGGTTGTTCAACAGGTGCCTGTACTTCGGGCTGTGGCGGCTGCGCTTCTTGCGCGCTCGCCCCGGAAATCACCCCGGAAAAACTCATCAGGCAGCATAAGATGCCCCATGCCAACAGCATCGGTCTGCAGGAAGGTTGAAATGTCATTGCTTGAATTCCTATCGTAAAATTATTGGACTATCAAAAAGCATTCCTGGAGGTAATACGCAACTTGACCGGCTGCGGCATGTCCTTGGGCGGAGATTCCGCAACAGACTTCAGTTCGGCCAGTGCCATCCGGATAAATTTATCCACCCCCTTGTCACCGCTGGAACCCTGCAGTTCTGCACGTTCCACCTTACCGTCTGCCGCCATCCATACATGCACCACCAAGCGATATTGAGCCTTGGCCAATTCTTTTTGTGCGCTCAGCGCTTCTTCAATGCGCGTTGTGATCTGTCCGGTGTACCAGGCATAAGCGCTCATATCCGGTTTGCCACCGATGTAATCCTTGCTCACTGTACCGGCTGCAAACGGGCTGCCGCCCTCACCTGCGGCACCTTCCATTTTTAAACTCTGCGCCTGAGGTTGCGCTTCCTGCGGTTTGGGCTGCTGCACAGCAATCTCTTTAGGTTGTTCCTTGGGCGGTTCTTTGGGTGGCGGGGGAGGAGGGGGCGGCGTATCCGGCACCACGATACTTATCGTTGTCGCGCGTTTTTTTTGGCCTGGTTGGCTGGACATCAAGGATTTCATCACTATTCCTACTCCAACCAGCAGCGTTAAACTCACTACGGCTATGCCTATTTTTTTCGACCATTGCCCAATTGACGTCTCCTCCCGATTTTCATCAAGATATACCTCGGTCATGTCCCTATCCTTGCGGTGATCAGGCCGACGTTCTGAATTTCCAGCCGGGTGACCAGGTCCACGACACCGATAACGCCGGCGTAGGGTGCCTGGGTATCGCCCTTGATCATCACGGAAAATTTTGGATCCCGCGCCTTGGCCGTGTTGAGTTGGCTTTCCAGCTCCGCCATGCTGACCGCCATGCCATTGACCAGCAGGCTGCCGCTTTGCTGTATCTGTACTATTTTGACTTCATGGTATTCCGTGCTCGGCTTGTTCGACGGCTTGGGCAAGCTCATCGTCAGGCCCTGTACAGTCGCGGTGGTCATTAAAATAAATATGACCAGCAACACGTAAGCCAGGTCCAGCATCGGAGTGATGTTGATCGTGTCGTAGGGCTGCGATTCGTTCTGGACTTTCATGCGCTATCTCAAGTTGTCTAGCTCAAGGTTTTCTTGGTGACCAGGCCGATTTCGGTAATGCCCAATTTTTTGCAGATTTCCAGCACTTCAGAAACCTTGTCGAAATGCGTTGCGGCATCCCCCTTAAGTACCAGGGGCAACGCCGGGTTGTTTGCCTTGTATTGCGCAAGGCGCTGTTCCAGGGTGACCATGTCTACCGGGTAAGCATCCAGAAACACCGAACCATCCCCGGTAATCGTGATGGCCCTGATTTCCGGCTTGGCCAGGCTGGTGGTATTCACCGTGTGCGGCAGGTTAACCTTTACGCCCTGCACCGATGCCGTGGTCATAATGATAAAAATAACCAGCAGCACATAGGCCAGATCCAGCATCGGCGTGATGTTGATTTCGTCATACAGCTGGTTTTCTTCTTTAACATCACCCGACATATAGCTTTACCCTCTTTCAGCAGCCATGCTGTTCCGCCACACGGGTTACAAACTCGTCCACAAAAATCTGCATTTCGGTCGTGATGTTTTTGATGCGGCTGGCCAAATAGTTGTAGCCAAACAGCGCCGGTATCGCGACTGCCAGGCCGGCAACCGTTGCCAGTAGCGCTGCCGCAATGCCCGGCGCAATCGCGTTCACATTCACGTCACCCGCTGCG
>JANNQM010000117.1:0-22771 GCA_031400735.1 Gallionellaceae bacterium | reverse complement strand
GGAAAGCGGATCTTCGCGTAAGCCTTCGGGAAGGCTTCCTTGAACAGCGCCTTGAACTTCTTGATGTCCTCGGAACCGTGTTCGAACTCGATGCCGGCGTAAATGTCTTCCGTGTTCTCGCGGAAGATCACCATGTCGACTTTCTCCGGCGCCTTGACCGGGGAGGGCACGCCTTTGAACCAGCGTACCGGGCGCAGGCATACATACAAGTCCAGCATCTGGCGCAACGCCACGTTCAACGAACGGAAGCCGCCGGAAATGGGGGTAGTCAGCGGGCCTTTAATGGACACCACATAATCGCGCACCGCCTGCACCGTTTCATCGGGCAGCCAACTGTCATTGCCATATACTTTTACCGCCTTCTCACCGGCATAAATTTCCATCCACGAGATTTTGCGCTTGCCGCCATAAGCCTTGGCCACCGCCGCATCTACCACCCGCTTCATCGGCGGCGTGATGTCCACACCTATGCCATCGCCTTCGATGAACGGGATGATGGGCTGGTCGGGAACGTTCAGCGAGTTATTTTTGTTGACGGTAATTTTCTGGCCGTGCTGCGGCACTTTGATATGTTGATACAATTTAATCTCCAATGAATGAATACGGTAATTCCGGATATACGTCCCACACTCGCGGATTATATCGCGCTTCCCACTGATTAACCGCCGGACGAAGGGGAACCGGGCAACGGGCCTGTGCCTGCTGTATAATGCCCGTCCTTTATCACCCTCCTGGGGGATTGAAATGCCTATTTATGAATACCGTTGCAGCAGCTGTGGCGTGCTGAAAGATATTCTGCAAAAAATCAGCGATGCCCCGCTGACTGTTTGCACTGTGTGCGGCCAACCCACATTCAGCAAACAAATTACCGCTGCCGGCTTCCAGCTCAAGGGCAGCGGCTGGTACGTCACAGACTTTAAAAGTTCGAGTAGCAAGCCCGACAGCAAACCTGCAGCCAAGCCAGAATCTGTGCCAAACGTTGCGGCCGCCCCAGCCCCACCCCCTGCCAGCGAGAGCGCGTGAAGAAATATTTACTGACCGGCCTGCTGGTCTGGGTACCGCTCGGCATCACAGTCTGGGTGCTGCACCTGACCATCAGCGCGCTCGACCAAAGCTTGCTGTTAGTGCCTGAAAGATGGCACCCGGATCGATTGCTGGGCATGCACATTCCCGGCTTGGGGATGATACTCACGCTACTCATCATTGTCGGCACTGGCCTGCTGGTGCGCAATGTGCTGGGGCAGCGGCTGCTGGTTTATTGGGAAGGACTGCTACACCGCATCCCGGTCGTCAACAGCATTTACCATGGGGTAAAACAGGTCAGCGAC
Organism: Gallionellaceae bacterium; assembly: GCA_031400735.1. Classification (GTDB taxonomy): domain Bacteria; phylum Pseudomonadota; class Gammaproteobacteria; order Burkholderiales; family Gallionellaceae; genus Nitrotoga. Next base: position 21,443 of record JANNQM010000117.1, on the reverse strand, counting down.
ACGCTGCTGTCCAGTACTGGCAAATCCTTCCGCAAAGTATTGCTGGTGCGTTACCCGCATCCTGACGCATGGGCACTGGCATTCCAGACCAGCATACCGGGCGAGGTGATACAGCGGCTGGACGAAGAGCATGTGGCGGTGTTCATTCCCACCGCGCCCAGCCCGGTCAATGGATTTTATTTTTATGTGCGTAAGGCAGACACGATTGAACTCAACATCAGTGTCGATGTGGCGCTGAAATCCATTATTTCGATGGGTGTGGTGGCTCCCGCTTCTACTCATAAAGACTTTTAGTTTTTTCCAATTTATAACCTGACTCGATATGCGAACCCATTACTGCGGCCAACTGAATGTTGCCAACCTCGGCCAGACTGTTACTTTATGCGGCTGGGCCCACCGCCGCCGCGACCACGGCGGCGTCATCTTCATCGACCTGCGTGACCGTGAAGGCCTGGCACAAGTCGTGTGCGATCCGGACCGTGCGGACATGTTCAAGATTGCCGAATCGGTGCGCAATGAATTTGTGCTGCGCATTGTCGGGCGTGTGCGGCGCCGTCCGGAAGGCACCACCAACAGCAACCTCGGCAGCGGTGAAATTGAAGTGCTGTGCCAGGACATTGAAGTGCTGAATGCCTCGATCACGCCACCGTTCCAGCTGGATGACGAGAACCTGTCGGAAAACGTGCGCTTGACGCATCGCGTGATCGACCTGCGCCGTCCGCAAATGCAGAAGAACATGATGCTGCGCTACAAAACCGCGATGTCCTTCCGGCGCTTCCTCGACGACAAGGGTTTTATCGACATTGAAACGCCGATGCTGACCAAGAGCACGCCAGAAGGCGCCCGTGATTACCTGGTGCCATCGCGCGTGCATGCTGGTGAATTTTTTGCGCTGCCGCAATCGCCGCAGTTGTTCAAGCAATTGCTGATGGTGGCCGGGTTTGACCGTTACTACCAGATCACCAAATGTTTCCGCGACGAAGATTTGCGCGCCGACCGCCAGCCGGAATTTACACAGATAGACGTTGAGACCTCGTTCCTGTCAGAAAAAGAAATCATGGGTTTGATGGAAGACATGATACGCACCGTGTTCAAGGAAGCGCTGAACGTTACATTGCCCAACCCCTTCCCGCAAATGACTTATGCCGAGGCTATGGCGCGTTTCGGTTCCGACAAGCCCGACCTGCGTGTGACGCTGGAACTGACCGATGTCACCGATGCTGTGAAGGACGTGGCGTTCAAGGTGTTCAGCGGCCCAGCCAATTCGCCCGATGGCCGCGTCGCGGCATTGCGCATACCGGGTGGCGGCACATTCACCCGCGGCGAGATTGATGAATACACCAAGTTCGTCAGCATCTATGGCGCGCGCGGCCTGGCCTACATCAAGGTCAATGACGTGACCCAGCTGAACGAGACCGGCCTGCAATCGCCCATCGTAAAAAACTTGAATGAAGCCGCGCTGAGAACAATCATGCAACGCACTGGCGCCGCCAATGGCGACCTGATTTTCTTTGGCGCGGACAAGACCAAGGTAGTCAACGATGCGCTGGGCGCATTGCGCACTAAAATCGGCCATGAAAAAAATTACCTCAGTGGAGCAGTTTGGGCACCATTGTGGGTGGTGGACTTTCCGATGTTTGAATATGACGACGAGGGCAAACGCTGGAACGCCTGTCACCATCCTTTCACCGCACCCAAGGACGAACATTTGCCTTTGCTGGAAACCGATCCCGGCAAGTGTTTGGCTAAGGCTTACGACCTGGCCCTCAACGGCTGGGAAATCGGCGGCGGCTCGGTGCGTATCCATAAGGAAGAAACACAGAGCAAAGTATTCCGCGCGTTGAATATCGGCGCAGAAGAAGCGCAGCTGAAATTTGGCTTCCTGCTCGATGCGCTGCAATATGGCGCCCCGCCTCATGGCGGATTGGCCTTCGGCTTGGACCGTATCGTCACGATGATGACCGGCTCTGAATCCATACGCGACGTGATTGCCTTCCCCAAAACGCAGCGTGCACAGTGCCTGTTGACACAGGCACCCAGTGCCGTGGACGAAAAGCAGTTGCGTGAATTGCATATTCGTTTGCGGCAGCCTGCGGTCAAGGAAGCAGCCAAGGAATAGCATTCCCACTTCGTCACAACCTCATTGCTGATGTCATACAAACAGCCCATTTCAACATTGGTGGTGATTTACACTGCTGCCCTGGAAGTGCTGTTGCTGGAGCGCGCCGATTATCCGGGCTTCTGGCAATCTGTTACCGGCAGCCGCGATGGGGCTGAGTCATTGCATGAAACAGCCGTGCGTGAAGTAAGGGAAGAAACCGGATTGAATGCCAGGGATTATCCGCTCACGGATTGGCAGGTAACCAATGAATATGCCATTTATGCCGCATGGCAGCACCGTTATCCGCCCGGCACCACGCATAATACCGAGCATGTGTTTGGCCTGGAGTTGCCGGGCATGTTGGCTATCCAACTGTCACCGCGTGAGCATTTGAGTTATATATGGCTGCCGTGGCAACAAGCAGCAGACAAAGTATTTTCCCCCAGCAACCGCGCGGCGATCCTGCAGTTGCCGATGCGGGCGGGATTCAAGCTTTAGACTGAAAGAAAAAAGATGCAACCCAACATCATCACTGTTCCCTACGATCACCCGCGTGGCAGCACAGGCTGCAGCACAGAGCAGGCTTGGGCGAAAAAACCGCATCAGCCCAGCCCGCAGCAGCGGACCGAGTTGATCGCGCGCATCAAGAAATTACTCAAGCAGCAGGATGCGGTGCTGGTGGCGCATTACTACGTGCATCCCGATTTGCAGGATCTGGCCGAGGAGACCGGCGGCATAGTGTCCGATTCACTGGACATGGCCAATTTTGGCCACGAGCATCCCGCCAAAACGATAGTCGTGGTCGGCGTGCGCTTTATGGGCGAAACAGCGAAAATCCTGAACCCGGAAAAAAGAGTGCTGATGCCCGACCTGGAAGCCGAATGCTCGCTGGATCTGGGCTGTCCGGCTAATGAGTTCGCGGCGTTCTGCGATGCCCATCCCGACCGTACTGTGGTGGTCTATGCCAACACCAGCGCAGCGGTCAAAGCGCGTGCCGACTGGATGGTGACCAGTTCCATCGCGTTACCTATTGTCAAACACCTGAAAGAACACGGCGAAAAAATCCTGTGGGCGCCGGATCGACATTTGGGCGCGTATGTGCAGGAACAAACCGGCGCCGATATGTTGCTGTGGCAAGGTTCGTGCGTGGTGCATGACGAGTTCAAGGGCAAAGAGTTGATGGAACTCAAGGCCCAACACCCGCAGGCCAAAGTGCTGGTACATCCGGAATCGCCGCGCGCGGTGGTGCAATTGGCCGATGTGGTCGGTTCCACCACGCAACTGATCAAGGCGTCACAAACGCTGGATGCGCGTGAATTTATTGTCGCAACCGACAACGGCATACTGCACAAAATGCGCACGCTGTCGCCGGACAAAGTATTCCTGGAAGCGCCCACTGCTGGCCAGGGCGCGACCTGCACCAGTTGCAACCATTGCCCGTGGATGGCAATGAACGGCCTGGAAAATCTGGCCGCCGTGCTGGAAAATGGCCAGAATGAAATCCGGATTGATCCGGCCATAGGCCGCCGCGCTAAAGTTTCTATCGAACGCATGCTGGATTTTGCGCGCCAGATAAAATTACCGACGCGCGGAATTGGCAACGCATAATTGCCGTGTCCATGCTGAACATCGTTACCTACAACATCCATAAGGGATTTTCGCATTTCAACCGGCGCATGGTGTTGCATGAATTGCGCGACCAGTTGCGCCTGCTGGATGCGGATATTGTGTTCCTGCAGGAAGTGCAAGGTGCCAACGATGGTCATGCGCGGCGCTTTACCGATTACCCCAAGCAACCGCAATATGAATTTCTGGCTGACCAGATCTGGCCGCACCATGCCTACGGCAAAAATGCCGTGCATGACTTGGGGCATCACGGTAATGCCATTTTGAGTCGTTTTCCCATAGCCAAATGGGATAACCAGAATGTTTCCGCGCATCGTTTCGAAAGCCGCAGCTTGCTGCATTGTGAAATTCCAATCGCCGGTTCAAGCCAGCCGGTGCACTGCATTTGCGTGCATTTCGGCCTTTTTGCCAATGGCCGCAGGTCGCAATTTTCTGCCTTGGTAAAACGTATCGGCCGCATGATTCCAGCCGATGCACCATTGATTGTGGCTGGAGATTTCAACGATTGGCACGACCGTGCCAGCCACCTGTTGGCACAAGAACTGAAGCTGGTTGAAGTATTCATCGCCACCAGCGGCAAGCCCGCACGTACTTTCCCGGTCGCCTTGCCGCTGCTCCGCATGGATCGGATTTATGTGCGCGGCTTTAACATCGATAAATGTGCGGTACTGGCGCGGCATCCGTGGAACAAGATATCCGACCATGCTGCGTTATCAGCCAGCCTGGTACTGGCATGAGCAGCACCCACGCGGTTGCAGGCCATACCCTGACCTTATTACGCAATGGTGAGGAATATTTTCCCCGGCTGATAGCGGCCATTGATCGTGCAACCCGTCTGGTTTACCTCGAAACTTATATTTACGCCGACGACAGCACCGGGCGCACCGTATCGTCCGCGTTGCAGCGCGCGGCCAAACGCGGGGTCAAGGTTCACCTGCTACTGGATGGTTTTGGTTCAGCCGGTTTGCCCAATCCATGGGCCGAGGAAATGCATGCGGCAGGGGTGGACGTGCTGTGGTTCCGCAAACCCGCTGGCGTATTCAGCTGGCGCCGCTACCACTTGCGCCGCTTGCACCGCAAGCTGGCGCTGGTAGATGGACATACTGCTTTTATCAGCGGCATCAACATCATTGATGATGTGCCCGAGGGACCGATTACCGCGCCGCGGCTGGATTACGCAATTGAGCTGCAGGGCGCTACCGTAGAAAAAATACAGGTATCGATGGAACGATTGTGGATGCTGGTTTCCTGGAGCACATTGCGTTTCCCGCGCACAAAGCTGCACATGGCGCGCAGCCAGCCTGGCCAGCAAAATGTAGTTTTCCTGGTGCGAGATAACTTGCGCCATCGGCGCGACATTGAAAAAGCCTACCTAAAGGCCATTGCCGAAGCCCATCTTGAAATCATCATCGCCAATGCCTATTTCCTGCCCGGCCTGCGCCTGCGCCATGCATTGTTGAAGGCGGTGCGCCGCGGAGTGCGGGTGGTGTTGTTGCTGCAGGGGCTGGTGGAATACCGCTTGCAGCATTTTGCCACGCATGCGCTGTATGACCAGCTGCTGGACGCGGGCATAGAGATTTATGAATATCATCACAGTTATTTGCACGCCAAAGTGGCGGTCGTGGATGCGCAATGGGCCACAGTAGGCTCTTCCAATATTGATCCATTCAGCTTGTGGCTGGCGCGGGAAGCCAATGTGGCAATCAATGATCCCGGTCTTGCCGGAGCCTTGCGCGCCAGCTTGATCAACGATATTGAGCAGGGTGCTACAGCGGTTTCTGCTTCGCACTGGCAAAAACATGGGTTATTGATGCGCTTGCAGGTGCGCATTTGCTATATGCTGGTGCGCTTTCTGAGCGGCGTGACCGGCTATATGCGCGGCGATAAATTTTAAGCATCCGTGAAACCCTGACCTGATATGCGACCCTCCAGCCCTGCTCCCTTCCCCACTACCCGCACCGACTGGAGCGTTATCCGCACGCTATTGCCTTATCTGCTGGAATTCAAGGGGCGCGTGGTGCTGGCACTGGCCTTGCTGGTGTTGGCCAAACTGGCCAATGTCGCCGTGCCGCTGATGCTCAAGGAAATTGTAGATGCGCTGGACAAGCCTAAAGGCATGTTAATGATCCCGGTATTTCTGGTGATTGCTTACGGTGTGCTGCGCCTGTTCAGCACCTTGTTCGGCGAGTTGCGCGATGCAGTGTTTGCCAAGGTTACGCAGCGAGCGATACGTCGCGTTGCGTTGCAGGTCTTCAGGCATCTGCACAGCCTCAGCCTGCGTTTTCATCTGGACCGCCAGACTGGCGGCATGTCGCGCGATATCGAGCGCGGCACGCGCGGCATCAGTTTCCTGCTGACTTTTCTGCTGTTCAATATCTTGCCGACACTGCTGGAAATAACGCTGGTAGCAGCCATCCTGCTGGTCAAATATAACGTCTGGTTTGCTGTCATTACTTTTGCCACGCTGGTGATATACATAGTATTCACGTTGTTCATCACCGAGTGGCGCATGATTTTCCGGCGCACGATGAATGACATGGATTCCAAGGCCAATACGCGCGCCATAGACAGCCTGCTTAACTATGAAACGGTGAAATATTTCGGCAACGAACAGTTCGAAGCGCAGCGCTACGACGAGCACATGAGCAAATGGGAAAAGTCGGCAGTGCAGAATCAGACTTCATTGGCCACACTGAACGCAGGTCAGGCCGGCATCATCGCCGTCGGCGTGACGGCATTGATGCTGCTGGCGGCGGACGAGGTGGTCAAAGGAAAAATGACCTTGGGCGACCTGGTGCTGGTCAACGTATTCATGTTGCAGTTGTACATGCCCATGCATTTTCTGGGCTTTGTCTACCGTGAAATAAAAAACTCGCTGGCCGACATGGAAAGAATGTTCCGGCTGCTGGATGAAAGTCGTGAAATTCAGGATGCGCCCAGTGCCATTCCATTACAACTAAGCATGGGCACCGTGCAGTTTGAACATGTGGAATTCAGATATGAACACGACCGGCCGATATTGAAAGATGTCAGCTTTGATATTCCGGCCGGCCACATTGTGGCGGTAGTCGGCTCCAGCGGTGCTGGCAAGTCCACGTTGTCGCGGCTGTTGTTCAGGTTTTACGAGGTCAGCGCCGGGCGTATCCTGATTGATGGCCAGGATATCCGTTCGGTTACCCAGGCCAGCCTGCGTGCCGCGATAGGCATCGTGCCGCAGGATACGGTATTGTTCAATGACAGCATTTATTACAACATTGCCTATGGCCGACCCGGCGCATCACGCGAGGAAATTTTGCAGGCGGCACAATCGGCGCATATTCACGACTTCATTGCTTCATTGCCGCAAGGTTACGATACCATGGTAGGCGAACGCGGATTGAAGTTATCCGGCGGAGAAAAACAACGCGTGGCCATTGCGCGTGCGATATTGAAACAACCCGCCATCCTAATTTTTGACGAAGCGACCTCAGCGCTGGATTCCAAATCGGAGCGCGCCATTCAGGAAGAGCTGCGCAATGTCGCGCGCAACCGCACCACGCTGGTCATCGCCCATCGTTTGTCCACCATCGTTGACGCACAGCAAATATTAGTGATGGAACAGGGCCGCATTGCCGAGCGCGGCACGCACCGCGAATTGCTGGCACAGAAGGGAATTTACGCGCAAATGTGGGCGCTGCAACAACAGGAAGAAGATTAACCCTGAATTTTTCAACCCTGATCAGTCCTCGGCTCAAGCGCCGAGGTATTGATTACTCAAGAAAACGGAACTACATGCTGCTCACCGAATACCGCCTGGATCTAGTCACTCAAGCCTTGCGCGCTATCCTGCCACTGGAGCATCCGGCGGACGCCTCGTTGCGCTATTTTTTCCAGCAGGAACGCATAGGCTCCAACGAACGTGCGTTGGTGGCAGAAACCGTATTTGGCGTGTTGCGCCATCGCCTTTTTCTGGAACACGCATGTGCTAATGAAGCGACTCCGCGCCGCATGGCGCTGGCCTATTGGATAAAATTCGGCGGTTACAATCTGCGCGAAATTACGCCCTTGCTGAAGCGCGACGAAGGCGACTGGCTGGCGCCCGTCAAAGCCATTGCTATCAACGAGCTGCCCTTGTCGGTGCAGGCCGAACTGCCGGAATGGCTGGTGGAAAATTTGCGCCATCACCTGTCCGATGCGGAAATTCTGGCGCTGGGCCGCTCCATGCAGCAGCCCGCCGCGCTGGATATACGCATTAACACGATGCTTTCTACGCGCGACGAGGTGTTGCAAATACTGCAACAGGAAGGCATGGAAGCCCAGGCTACGCCTTATTCCCCTATCGGCATCCGGCTCAAACATAAACCCTCACTCACCAAACACCCGCTGTTTCTGAGCGGGAAAATTGAAGTGCAAGATGAAGGCAGCCAGCTGCTGGGATTTTTGCTGGCGCCCAAACGCAACGAAATGGTAGTGGATTTTTGCGCAGGCAGCGGCGGCAAAACGCTGATGCTGGGTGCGATGATGAACTCGCAAGGGCGTTTATACGCATTCGATATTTCCGAAAAACGACTGGCTAACCTGAAGCCCCGCCTGAAACGCTCTGGCTTGAGCAACATTCACCCGCAACTGATTGCGCACGAAAATGACAGCAAGATAAAGCGTCTGGCCGGAAAAATAGACCGCGTGCTGGTCGATTCGCCATGCAGCGGGCTGGGCACGCTGCGCCGAAACCCCGACATCAAATTCCGCCAGTCGCCGCAAAGCCTGGTTGAACTGACGCAAAAACAGGCCGCCATCCTGGCCGCCGCCAGCAAACTGCTGAAGCCGGGCGGACGGCTGGTGTATGCCACTTGCAGTTTTTTGCGCGAAGAAAACCAGGCCATTGTGGACGGGTTTCTGGCCGCTCATCCGCAATTCCAATTGCACCCCGCCGCAGAAATTCTAGCGCAACAAAAAATCGCGCTGGAAACCGGCGACACGCTGCAACTGTCACCGCAAATTCATGGCACGGATGGTTTTTTTGCGGCGGTGCTGGAGCGAATTGAATAAAGCATTTGATTCAATCACTTTATCCGTGTAATTTGACGCACCACTGATTAACCGACGATAAAACCATGCTGGATTTCACCGAATACGCCAAGATTTTCATCAGCCTGTTCGCGATACTGGACCCAATCGGTATTATCCCCATCATCATCCTGTTCACGGCCGGTATGACTGCGGCCAAGCGCGCCCACGTCGGCCGCCTCGCTTCGATGACGGTATGCATTATTTTGCTGGTGGCGTTATTGATCGGCCAGCCTATGCTGGCATTCTTTGGCATCAGCATCAATTCGTTCCGCGTGGCGGGCGGCATCTTGCTGATGCTGATGGCGATCCGCATGCTGAACGGCAACCTTTATGGCTCGGCCTCGTCCCGCAACGAACTCACGGATGGTGATTCCACTTCGGCACTGGCTATCGTGCCTTTATCCACACCGCTGCTGGCCGGACCCGGCTCCATCAGCGCAGTCATCATGGAAGCGCACAAAGCTTCCGGCATTGAACATTATGTGATTATGGGATTTATAATCATCGTGCTCAGCTTCACAGTATGGTTAACTTTTTTGGCCGCACCCTGGGTGGAAAAGCGTTTGGGGAAAATTGGTATCGATGTGTTCAGCCGACTGATGGGACTGATACTGGCGGCGATCTCGGTGGAATTTATTGCCAATGGCGCGCGCGGGTTGTTTCCGGCGCTGGGTTGATTAGCTAATTCCGTTTTCCCATCAATAGTGAAATATCGTAGGGGCGCGATTCACCCTGCGGGTGCGAGAACCTCTGCGAGGCATCGCGCCCATTTCCCGGCACATGAATATATCTGGGCGTGATGCAACAAAGTCAGGCAATCCACTACGCAGCAAGCTGCGTGTGGAGTTGACACAATCACGCCCCTACGCACGCTTTTTCAAGCAGTGAAATTGATGTCCTGATAAACCACCTTCATCACCTCTAACTCTTCGACACCCCCCGGAACCTGCAACATTACCGTATCTTCAACCCGTGCCTTGAGCAGCGCCCGCGCCAGCGGTGATACCCAACTGATTAATCCGCGCGCAGGGTCCGCCTCATCTACGCCGACGATGCTATAGGTGCTATGCGTGCCGTCTTGCCGAGATAACGTCACCGTGGCGCCAAAAAATACCTGGTCGCAATTTTTGCGTTGTGCCGGATCCACCACTTCCGCGTTGTCCAGGCGCTGCGCTAAAAAACGGATGCGGCGGTCGATCTCGCGCAAGCGTTTTTTGCCGTAGATATAGTCGCCATTTTCCGAACGGTCACCGTTGGATGCGGCCCAGGTAATGGTTTTGACCAGTTCCGGGCGTTCGTTTTTCCACAGTGTGTCCAGCTCGTCTTTCAGCCGCTGATAGCCGGTAGGAGTAATGTAGTTTTTTAAGCCGGCCGGAAGGGGCGGGGCAAGCTCATCTTCAGGCTCTTCCAGGCTTCCGTCTGTTTCTTTGGTAAAGGCTTTGCTCATTGCGGGCTACCATGAAATGGAAATAACCGGCCCGGCAATAACGGGTTGCTAGAACGGAATATCGTCATCAAAATTATCAAATCCACCGGCTTTGGCGGGTGCAGGTTTTTTGGCGGCAGGCGCAGCGGCAGCAGAAGCGCCACCCGCTGGCTTATCCATCACTTCAAAACTGCCGCCGCTGCTGGATTTGCTGGATAGCATTTGCATTTCATTGACGATGATGTCAGTGGTGTACCTGTCCTTGCCTTCCTTGTCTTGCCACTTACGGGTGGCCAGTTTGCCCTCGACATAAATCATCGAACCTTTCTTTAAGTATTCTCCTGCAATCTCCGCGAGCCGACGGTAGAAAGTCAGGTTATGCCATTCGGTTTTTTCCTGTTTCTCGCCGCTTTTGTCTTTCCAGTTTTCGGAAGTGGCCAAGGTGACGTTGGTAACAGCCTCGCCATTGGTCATGAAGCGTGTTTCCGGATCCTTGCCTAACCGCCCCACTAAAATTACTTTATTTACCGACATGTCATGTCCCTTTCACAAGATTTTCTACCGCTGCTTCGTCAAAACCATTCATTTCCACTTTCAGGCAAGCCATACATTCAGCTGAAACCACCATGGCTTCGCGCACACCACGCAATTGCGACAGGCGTTGTTGCAGGCTGGCTCCCGCTGTCGGAGTCATTTGCGGCAAGGGGTACATTTTAGTCCGTACCGCCCCCGGTGGTTGCATACCACTGGCAACCAGCAACCACAGCAGCAATAATCCTATCGCGAATACCAGCACAGTATTGCCATCATAATATTGCATCAACAATCCGCCTACCGCTGCGCCAAAAAATGCCCCGAGAAATTGCACGCTGCTATATACGCCCATGGCTGTGCCTTTTGCCGCCAGCGGCGCAATTTTGCTGATCAGCGACGGTAGCGTGGCTTCCAGCACATTGAAGGCGGTGAAAAAAAGCAGCAGCGCAAATGCCACGCCCCACAAACTATCATGGAACAGCAGCAGTGAGAATTGGCCGATTGCGGCCAACGCAATGGCGCCTAAAAATACCAGCTTCATTTTGCCGCCTTTTTCGGCAATTATAATCGGCGGCACCATCAAGCCAAAGGCCAGCAACATCACCGGCAAATATACCTGCCAATGTTGTGCGCCTTCCAGCCCGTTAGTCTGCAACAAAAATGGCACTTGCATAAACACCGACATCAGGATCGCATGCAGCGTAAAAATGCCAAAATCCAGGCGCAATAAATCCTTGTTGCGCAGCACCGCACCAAACCATTTGCTGCTGGCCTCGCTTTCCGAATGAAAGCGGGTTATGGCCGGTTTGGGAATGATGTAGACCACCACCAGTATCGCCAGCAGCGCCAGCACCCCGGTCAGCATGAAGATACCCGGTACTCCTATCAGCTGATACAACAACGGCGACAACACCATGGAAAGGGCAAAGGTTATGCCTATCGTGATGCCTATCATCGCCATAGCCTTGGTGCGATGCTCTTCGCGCGTCAAGTCGGCCGCCAGCGCCATCACGGCGGCGTTAATCGCCCCTGCGCCCTGAATCACCCGGCCAACAATCACCCAGTAAATATCGTCCGCCATAGCCGCGATCAAACTGCCCACCGCAAATAATAGCAAGCCTGCGTAAATGACCGGCTTGCGCCCGAAGCGGTCGGATAACCAGCCCGCCGGAATTTGCAGGATGGCCTGCGTCAGGCCGTATGCTCCGAGCGCCAGGCCAATCAACATCTTGTTATCGCCACCGGGCAAATGCTCGGCGAATAAGGCAAACACCGGCAGGATGATGAACAACCCCAGCATGCGCAGGCCGTAAATGCCAGCCAAGCCAGCGCTGGCGCGCCGTTCGGCGCGGGTCATGGAATCAGATTTAATTTGCATGTTAATCCAAACAGGGAGTGCCGCAACGCGCACAAACATCGCGCATCTTAGCAGGTCGCCCCGTTGAGTGACAGACCCATCCTGATCAAGGCGAGGATTGCACGCTGAAATCAAGCCTCAATAGAGAAAAACCCGCCGCGATCTTGACCTGATCGCGGCGGGTTCAACCCATGCTTTTTAAGTAAAACTTATGGTAACGCCGATTAAGTCGTCATGTCCGCCCCCGACTCCCCCATTCGAGGGCAGGCTACGGCGGGCATCCAGCTTGTTGATTTCACTGGACTCCCGCCTTCGCGGGAGTGACGAGACTTGTTCGGCGTTTCCTTGTTATCAATGGAGAATTTCAGATATGTGGTGGTCTTTACTGGCGCGGCCAAACCTGGAAATTAATTTTGAGCCATAGGAAAGAAACGCAGGATTGACATAGATTGTCCGCCACGCTTTGCGGGCCAAACCCAGCACCCCATAGCGTCGCAAGGCCCAGAATGTCAGCACACTTCCACTCGCCAATGCTGGATGCTCACGGATAAAACGCGCCACTTTTACCCCTTTGTCTGCCACTGCCAGCGGGGATTTAAAATGTTGTGCAATTTCTGCCAGCTCTATCCGCTGGGCATCAATTTTATCGATTATTGCGCTGCGTCGGCGCTCCAGCTCACTAAGTGATTTCATGATCTTGGGGTGATTTCATGTTCTTGGCACAAAGTTATTGGAACTCACCACAGAGTGGTCTTGAGCAGCAAGGTGTTCGCGGTCCTTGGAAAATTCGGCCAGACTGGAAGAAAACAAGCTGGATTTTTCACGGGACAAGCGGCGCAATGCATTCCACGCCAAAATTCCGGCTACAAAATACGTCACAGCAATTCCTCCCAACACCAGCAACGGGCCACTATTCCAGAACAACACCACAATAAATGCCGTCAAGACTACACAAGTCAGGCCAAAGAAAATCAGCGCAACCCCCGCATAAAGCAACATCTGCTTTATGCGCAGTTGCTCCATCTCCACTTCATTGGTCAGCAGCTCCAAGCGCGTCTGGCAGATGGCGAGCACCGTGCCCGCCAGCCGCTTCATCGATTCCATCAGTCCGGTCGACTCTCCCATGGCTTTAACGCCGTGCAATCAGTATCCCGACCAACAGCCCAACACCAGCAGATATACCAACTGCTTTCCATGGGCTTTCATGGACATATTGATCAGTGATTTTAGCGGCTTGTTTGCCACGCTCAATCAAGATTTTTTCGCCAGCCATGACGCGCTCTTTAATGACTTTCAGGCTTTCCTGGATGCGTGCCCGGGCAGCGGCAACTTCTTCCCCGGCCTGGCTCGTGGTGGCACGCAGAAGCTCTTCAGCATCAGCCGCTACAGTGCGCAAATCGGCCATCAGGTTTTCCCTGGGTGTGCCGGGGATCAAATTATTCTTAAATTCGCCGTAGGCCCCTTTTGAATTTGACTCCATTGATCTTTCCATGACTTGCTCCTCCTGGTTAAGTTGCGTTAAAAATGGTTGATGCCGTTCATGCGGTTAAACAGGTCACTTGAGCCGCATGTCGTTCTTGACGGACTGAACTCCTTTTACACTGCGCGCCACTTCCGCTGCCTTGTTAATGTCGGCTTGGGAATTGACGAAACCGCTCAGCTGCACCACGCCTTTAAAGGTTTCTACGTTGATTTCGGCCGATTTCAAAGTCGGCTCATTGAAGATGGCGGCTTTGACTTTTGTGGTGATCACGCTGTCATCAACGTACTCGCCAGTCCCCGAACGTTTGTCTGTGGAAGCACAGCCCGCTGATACAAGCAATGCAAACGCCATAAAAAAGGCCGAAAAATATTTAAGTTGTTTCATGTCATTCTCCTCAATTTAAATTTATAAAAATACAAAAATTACTCATCCCCTGGTACTGCAACCAGTGCCTGCAAGCACACCAGCTATTTACCTTACGGCGAATTTATCGACACTTCATAATCGTCCCATCAATAACAGGATAATGATAATGAGCAATACCAAGCCTATACCTCCGCTTGGCCCATATCCCCATCCCCTGCTGTATGGCCAGCTGGGTATTGCACCGATCAGCAACAGTACGAGAATAATTAACAGAATAGTTCCCAATGACATTTTTAAACTCCCTTAGTTAGAAGCACTCAACCTGCACACTCTTAGCGTGCCAGGATTGTGCCGTTATCGTCAGACAGGATTATTTCCACCCGGCGGTTCAGCTGGCGGCTCGCGGCCGTATCATTGCTGGCAATCGGAAACTCCTCTCCATACCCTCGAGTGGCAATCCGATCGGCGCTGATCCCTTTATTGACCAGCGCAGCACGCACTGCATCAGCGCGGCGCTCAGACAAATCCTGGTTCAGGCTGCTGCTGCCTTTGCTGTCGGTATAGCCTTCAATCAGAATTTTGTGTTGGGGGTATTGCTTCAGGAAATCCGCAAGTTTTTGTACGTTGCGCATCCCGCCGGGTTGTAGCTGGGCTTTACCGGAGCTGAACAGCACATCACCTAGCGTAATCACCATGCCACGGTCAGTTTTTTTGGCCTGCAATTCATTCAGTTGCATTTGCTGTTGGACAATGATCGCTTGGTCGCGTTGCGCATCGGCTTTTACTTCCGCCAGTTCGGCTTCTTTCTGGTCGGCTATTTCTTGCGCCATGGCGGCTTGCTGTTTGGCTGCATCGGCTTCCGCCGCTAGCGCGTCAAAGCGTGCCTGGTCACGGTTGGAACTGGCGCGTATGGCTTCCAGTTCGGCTGCTTTTTCCTCGGCTGCCTGCTGTGCACGTGCTGCCCTTTCCTTGGCCGCATCGGATTCCGCGCGGGATGCTTCAAAACGTTGTTGGTCCCGCTCTGCATTGACGCTGGCTTCTGCCAGTGCCACTGCTTGCTGGTCAATAATTTGTTCAGCTATCGCTGCCTGGCGTTTGGCAGCCTCAGCCTCCTCCGTTCTTGCCTCAAGCCGGACCTGGTCGCGCTGGGCAGCTGAATTGGCAACTGCCATCTCAGCTGTTTTGCGCTTGGCCGTTTCTTCGGCAATGGCCACTTGCTGTTTGGCTACGTAAGCCAATTGATCAACAGTGGCAGCGCTCTCGCCTTTTTTCAGGGCATTATCCGCCCTGCTCAAGGTATCACCGGCATCCTTCAACTCAATGGCCGCCAAATTGGTAACCTGAGGGTTGCTGCGTGCATTGTCGTAACGGTTATGCGCATCCGCCAAGGATGAATTTTTCGGTATGGAATTGCAGCCAGCCAGAATGGCAACGGCAAGCAGAGACACCGCCAGATAATTATTATTTTTCATTATGAACTCCATTGTTTAATTTGATTTGCGGTCTATTTCCTGGCGCAGCACGCGGATGTCATCCTGCAATGCGTCCGCTGCTTTCTGCGCCTTGGCGGAGCGCGCCATCATTTCAGCCAGTTTGGCGTCAACCTGCGCTTCTTCAGCCAATTGCCGCGCCCGGACATAATTTTTATCAGCCATGGCGCGTTCTGCAGCATCCATTTTTTCCATCGCTGACTTATATTGCAGTGGCGCATATTCATTACCTCCTGCGCTATTGGCATTGCTTACTGCAGCCCTGGAAATGGCCATTTGTTCGGTAGGGGGCGGTGTGCTGGCACAACCCGCCAATATGATTGCCGCAGTGACAGAAACCAGCGCACTGTGGTGCATTACTTGATAAGACCGAAGTAGATAAAAATTTTTCATAATTGTATTTTGTCCATGGGTTAAACGCCTTGCATAAATCATTTAAACCATTGCAGATATTTAATGCTGCAGTGATTTGAATTAATGAAATCAGAACTTAAAAGGTGCCACTGGGCTTTTTCAAGCCGCGCCGCTCCCCTGTGCAATGAAACAAATAATAAAAGGGCAGATAAAACCGGTCTGTACGGTGCCGCACATTAATGCACGATATATTCCGAATTTAACGCTCCACGCAGCTTTGTGAATGCGTCGGCATCCACGGCCGGACTGAAATAAAAACCTTGTCCTTCTTCGCAATTTTCACCCTGAAGAAATACCAATTGTTCGCGCGTTTCCACCCCCTCGGCAGTTACCCTGAGCTTTAAGCTGTTGCCCATGCCGATCACAGCGCTGACTATTGTGCTATCTCCTTCATCCACCATAATGTCGCGCACAAAGGATTGGTCTATCTTTAATGTATCAACAGGAAACTGGCGTAAATAACTCAGGCTGGAATAGCCGGTACCAAAATCATCGATTGCCAGCTGCAAGCCCAGCGCTTTTAATGAATGCAGCAGTGCAATCGAGGACTCGATATCCTGCACCAGTACGCTTTCGGTCAATTCAATTTCAAGGTACCAGGGATCAAGGCCGGTAACTTTCAGCGTGTCGCGTATGCCGGCCAGAAAATCTACACTGCGCAGCTCCACCGCGGAGACGTTGACCGCGATGGCAGTCGGGCGCTGCCCGGTGGCTTGCCAGATTTTTGCCTGCTTGCAGGCTTCGCGGATAATCCACTGTCCTATCGGAATGATCAGGCCCGAGTCTTCTGCAATAGGAACAAACTGCTCTGGATAAAGCAGGCCGCGCACCGGGTGCAACCAGCGGATCAGCGCTTCAGCGCCAGTGATGGCACCTGTCTCCAGGTTG
This sequence comes from Gallionellaceae bacterium, assembly GCA_031400735.1. Classification (GTDB taxonomy): domain Bacteria; phylum Pseudomonadota; class Gammaproteobacteria; order Burkholderiales; family Gallionellaceae; genus Nitrotoga. The sequence continues at coordinate 4,709 of JANNQM010000117.1, read as the reverse complement.
ACCTTGGGTTGGTAATGCAGCACAAATTCGTCACGCGCCAGGGCTTGGCGCAATCCTCCTTCAAGCGATTGCCGCTCGACTGAGCGGTCATTCATTTCCTGCTTGAAAAACTGGTAATTGTTACGGCCTTTTTCCTTGGCATGGTACATCGCCGAATCCGCGTTGCGCAGCAGGGTTTCCGCATCATCACCGTCATCGGGAAAAATGCTGATCCCTATGCTCAATGTGACATTCAATTCATGTTGGTCAATGCAGTGTTTATCAGCCAGCGCAGCCTGTATTTTTGCAGCGCTATGACCGGCCGCCTGGGCGTCCTCTACTTCTTCAAGCAACACCACGAATTCATCCCCACCCTGGCGGCTGACCGTATCTGAATTCCGCACATGGGCCACCAGGCATTGCGCAATGCATTGCAGTAACCGGTCGCCAATCAGGTATCCCATCGAATCGTTGATATATTTAAACCGGTCTACATCCATGTACAACACCGCCAATTGCTTGCGATGCCGACGCGCGCTGGAAATGGTTTGGTCTAGCCGGTCTTTCAGCAACACGCGATTAGGTAAATCGGTCAGGGCATCATGTTGCGACAAATATGCCACCTTGAGGCTCATCAAGCGCGCAACGCTGACATCGTGAAAAACAATCACTACGCCGATTACCCGGCCATTACGCGCGCGGATAGGCGCGGCTGAATCTTCGATGGGGGACTCAGCGCCATCGCGGCGGATCAGGATAGCTTCTGGGGTAGTAAACTCTACCGATTTATTCTCCCGCAGGGCCAAATCGACCGGATTGGGCAGTGGTTCGCGGGTAGCGTCATCAATAATCCGGAATACATCGGTAAATGGCAGCCCTATTGCTTCCGCCTGACTCCACCCGGTCATGCGTTCGGCGACAATGTTCAAATAGGTAATATTGCCTGCTGTATCTGTGCTGATTACTGCATCACCCATTGAGTTAAGCGTTACCAGGGCGCGTTCTTTTTCATAGAACAAGGCCTCTTCGGTAACTTTGCGTTCTATTACATTGCGGATCGCGCGCGATAAGGCGTAACTGTCGATGTGGCCGGTCAGCAGATAGTCCTGCGCACCACGCTGTATGGCCAGCTTGGCCACATCTTCGTGCTGACCTGAACTCAGCAACAAAATAGGGATGCCCGCTTCCGCAGCATACAGTGCGTCAAAAGTTTTGATCCCTCGACTGTCGGACAAATACAGATTGAGTACGATTACTTTTATCCCGCCTTGGCCCAATCGGGTAATCCCGGAAGCAAGATCAGTAACCCATTCAATCGAAAACGGCCCGTCTTTCGCCTGTGCCAGTGCAGCACGAATGAAAGCTGCGGCGCCCGGGTCGCTTTCGATCAGCAGCACAAAATCGTTATCATTGGCAGGGTTCATGACAAGCTATCAAGGTGTTCAATCCAGCACATGCACTGCTGAACGAACATGGAGCTGCGCCCGGATGACGTCCGGCGGTAACCATCAAAAAACGAACGTGACTGCTGGCACTAGCGATTTATTATCCTGACCAGCACAACGACGATTGCGATCACCAGCAGAACGTGTATGAAACCACCCATCGTGTAAGACGTAACCAATCCCAACAGCCACAAGATCAGCATAACAACAGCAATTGTATAAAGCATAATCCACCACCTTTTATAATTGAACCATCAACCCGCACCGGTACGGTGCAATACACCTTTACTCACTTACTTCATAAATCCGATATGGACGGCTATTTTCCGTAGTAAGTTTCCGCCTCGTTTAAACATGCATCCTTGGCATCACCGGATAATGCATTGCATTTTTTTCTGGCCACCGCAAAATTCGCATCCCGCTTGTCTTCTGCTGCGTCCTGATGGGCTTCGCGGCGCTTCTCTTTGGCCTCTGTACGTGCCTCAGAAACTTCCTCGTTCGCTTGTGCATCGGCCTTGGCCGCAGTCAACTGAACCTTGGCATTGGCCTTAGCCTCCACCAAAGCGGCCTTCGCTTGCTTCTCGCACACCTCTTTTACATTTCCTGCAGAGTCATCGCATTTCTGCTGCGCAACTTTGTAATCTGCTTCGGCTTGGGCCACACTGATTTTGTAGCTTGATTTGGATGATGGCTTGTGGCGCTCGCGCAGTTCAACTTTCGCAACCTTTTTATTGCCTTTGGCTTTGGCCATGCAAATATCCCTGGCATTGCCGGCAAACAGACCACATTTTTCCTTGGCGGATTTGAAGTCGGATTCAATGGTTTTTTCAGCAGCGTTGTAATCACTTCTGGACATGCTAGAGGCTGTGGCCGTGATGCTCCAGGTGAGACCCAGGGCAATGGTGATCATAGGGTAAAAATTTTTCACAGACATTCCTATTCTAGAGCTTGATGGTTTGGGAAAGGCACGCGGCATCACACCTGTTTGATCAGTTTACCGAAGCGACCAGCTTACTTCTGTGCTCTATCGCACCTATCCTGTTGCCGGCAGGTTTGTGCTCTGAGGTGATTCTAGTGATCCCATTGCTCCGTCAATTACCTTGACTCGTATGCCGGAACGCCAGGAGGTGGGGTTTTCTTCATGGATGATGCTGAAGCCGTTTTCAATGCGCACCGTAATATCGTAGCTTTTGGATTCTTGCACGAATTCGCTGTATTCATATTCGACGACATCTGCATAGTTATCGGGTGCCATATCATTTTCCCGCCAACCGAAAAAATTACCCAACATCAAGCCCATTCCGGCGGCGCCGATTATGCCCAGACCATGCAGCAGGGAAATGGGAATCCAGTCCATCACCGCCGCAAAACAAGCCAGGCAGAATACTGCCACCAGACCCATCTTCCATATCGGGTACTGGACGTCACTATCAGCTTTGATAAGTTGCGTTTCCATATCAAATCCTTTCTGTGTAGCGTTTTTGTCCAGCAATATTATTGATTTACCTAAAAATGCGGGATGCTGGTTGCAGGAATTTAACCTCCCACCTTAATTTCTACTGTGCGCTACCGTACATTTAGATAAATTGTGTGCGCAGTGTACTTATCCAGTTCTCTGGATATACATTTTGATTGGGATGATTCAGGCAGCTTTACTGAAATGGGTCTGCGTCATTCGCAGTTTTGACTCCAGGTCACGCAAAGCCGTGCGTAGCCCTTCTTCGAGCACCGGATGATAAAACGGCATGTCCAGCATTTGTCCGACAGACATCTTATTTTGTAACGCCCAAGACAATAGATGCGCCAAATGCTCCCCGCCCGGCGCTACCATTTCTGCACCCAGAAAGTGGCCGGTAATGCTATCTGCATAAACATTCAGCAGACCCTTGTTCTTCAGTAAGATGCGCGCGCGTCCCTGATCCTCAAAGCTGACCTGACCGGTCACAAACGAGCCAGGCTTCAGGGAGCGAAAGCCGCTACCCACAATGGCAATTTGCGGATCACTAAAGACTACGCCCAAACGTGCCCGCCGCATGCCGGGGTTAACCTGTTTGCCCAGCGCAAGATGGGCCGCATTCCTGCCGGCAATTCGTCCCTCATCTGCCGCCTCGTGCAGCAAGGGAATAAAATTACTGGCATCGCCCGCGATAAAAATTGGGCTGTCACCGTCTGTACTGACCGTTCTGGCAGTCATCGGGTCGGACAACGGCACCCCTTTGTCATCCAGTTTGAGCGTTGTATGATCCAGACCCATATCCTCCACATTCGGCGTGCGACCGGTGGCAGCCAGCACATAGTCGAAATACCTGGTCTGCGGTGAACCCGATGCATCCATGTAGCGAATCGCAGCCTTGGTGCCATCACGCTGAATGGAGGCAATATGCGCATCAGCGGCCAGCGTAAATTCATCATTGAAAATTGCCAGGGCGCAATCGCTGATTTCCGGATCGCTGATCGGGCCTATCCGACCGCTACGTCCAAACACAACTACCTGCACGCCCAGGCGATGCAATGCCTGGCCTAGCTCCAGGCCGATAATACCGGTGCCAACTATCCCCACCGATTTGGGCAAATCATGCCAGTTGAATACATCGTCACTGGTGATCAAACGGTCGCCCAGCGCAGTCGAGGTATCCAGATGTGCCGGACGCGAACCGGTGGCGATAACTATGCTTTTGGCGATTACCCGGGTTTGCCCGGCAACCTGCAGCGTATGGTTATCGATAAAATTCGCGCTGCCGCGAATCCGGTCCGTTTCCGGAAAGCTGAGTATGTCGCGCACCATGAAGCCGACAAAACGATCACGTTCGCGCCGCACCCGGTCCATCACATCGCGACCATTTATACGAATCGCACCATCAGTATGAATGCCAAAACCCGGTGCCTTGCGCACTGCCTCGGCTGCATCGGCTGCGGCAATCAGCAGCTTGCTGGGCATGCAGCCCACGCGCGCGCAGGTGGTGCCATACTCACCACCCTCAATAATGATTACCTTTGCGCCGGCCTTTTTAGCGGCCCGATAGGCCACATGGCCTGCGCTACCGGCTCCGATAACTGCTACATCAACCTGGATATCCTTCATGCTTGGCCCTCATTGCAAATCACCGGATGCCAGCATCCCATTTACCCGACATCGGTTCTGTGCGTCATTGCACACACCTGGCGCAATCAAATACGTTTAGGAACGTGCGCCCCGCGCCCCCGACGCACGAAATGTAGCGGGGGGGGGGCGCCCGATGGCCAGCGCGGCGGTTTTTTGTTTAAAATGAGGTAAAAAAACCTGAT
>JANNQM010000116.1:0-12487 GCA_031400735.1 Gallionellaceae bacterium | reverse complement strand
ATGCTGGGGTTCGTACCTCACCTCCAGCCTACGGGTTAGGGGCGGCACATTAAGGAATAGTTAAATGTTATGGGTTAAGGCATTTCATATTATTTTTGTCATCAGCTGGTTCGCCGGATTGTTTTATCTGCCGCGTATTTTTGTGAATCACGCGATGGCTACCGAGCCGTCCGAAATTGCGCGGCTCAAACTGATGGAGCGCAAACTGTACCGTTTCGTCACGCCTATAGCCTGGCTCGCAGTAGGGTTTGGGCTATGGTTGTGGTTGGGCTATGGTATTGGCGGCAACTGGATGCTGGTTAAATTCGGTTTGGTATTGCTGTTGCTGGGCTATCATTTCTACTGCGGAAAACTGGTCAAGCAATTCGCCGCCGACCAGAATACCCGCAGCCATGTTTTCTACCGCTGGTTTAACGAAATCCCGGTGATTGTTCTGATCGTGATCGTTATTCTCGTTACTGTAAAACCATTTTAGATGCCTGATTTTTTCTCCCCCTGCCCACGCGGACTGGAAGCAGTACTACACAACGAGCTTGAATCACTGGGCGCGCAAGGCGTGCGCGCGACCGAGGGCGGTGTGCATTTTTCCGGGGATTGGACACTGGGTTACCGCGTTAACCTGCACAGCCGCATTGCCAGCCGCGTGTTGTGGCGCGTCGCGCTGGCCGATTACCGCACCGAGCAGGACATTTACGACACCGCCTATGCCTTGCCGTGGCACGACTGGTTCGACAACACCCGCACGATACGCGTCAACATGGCGGCAATCAAATGCCCCTTGAAGAGCCTGGATTTTGCCACGCTGAAAATAAAAGATGCGTTGTGCGACAAATTCCGCGCACAAACGGGCGCGCGTCCCAGTGTGGATACCCATGCGCCAGATATCCGTATTCATGCCTTCCTCGAACAAAGCCGCATGACGCTGTATGTGGATACCTCCGGCGATGCGCTGTTCAAGCGCGGCGTGCGCCAGCACACCAATATTGCGCCGCTACGTGAAAATCTGGCGGCGGGAATTTTAATGCTGGCTGGTTGGCAGCCGGGCACTCCGCTGCTGGATCCGATGTGCGGTAGCGGCACCTTTCTTTTGGAGGCAGCACTGATGTCGCTCAACATCGCCCCCGGCATAAGCCGCAACTTTGCGTTCGAGAAACTGAAAAATTTCGATGGCGCGGCATGGAGTGATTTGCGCAATCAGGCGCAGGCCGCGCAACTACCCGTGACCGAGTTGCCGATTTTCGGCAGCGATCTATATGGCGACGAACTCAAGGCCACCCACCTCAACCTGGAACATGCCGGCCTGCGCCCGGCGGTGATGCTGAACCAGGCCAACGTGCTGGAGATTACTGCTCCAGCGGACCATGGAATATTGGTGGCCAACCTGCCTTACGGCGAACGCATGGGCAACCTGGATGAGCTGGAAGCACTGTATCCCAAACTGGGCGATGTGTTGAAGAAAAAATTCGGCGGCTGGAACGCATATCTGTTTACCTCAGACTTGCGCATGCCAAAATTCATTCGCTTGTCCGTGTCGCGCCGCACGCCGCTATTCAATGGCGCAATCGAATGTCGTTTGTTTGAATATAAAATGGTGGCAGGCAGCAACCGGCCCATGTCCCATACGGAATAAACTATCCTCTTGGGTGATGTTGGGCGTGCAAAGTCTTTAATCGCTCGCGCGCGACGTGGGTATAAATTTGCGTCGTGGAAATGTCAGCATGGCCGAGCAGCAGTTGCACCACACGCAAATCGGCGCCGTGATTCAGCAGATGCGTGGCAAAGGCGTGGCGCAGCGTGTGTGGCGAAAGCGATTTGTTCAAGCCAGTGTGGCGGGCGTGTTTCTTGATCAGGAACCAGAACATCTGCCGCGTCATGCCCGCACCCCGTGCCGTAACGAACAACGTAGCGCTCAATTTTCCCGCCAATAATTCTGCACGCGCTGGCTGCAAATAACGCCGCAGCCAATCCAGCGCTTCTTCGCCCAAAGGCACCAATCGCTCCTTGCTGCCTTTGCCCATCACGCGCACCACGCCCATATCCAGGCTGACTTGCGCCACCGACAGCGTTACCAGTTCCGACACGCGCAGGCCGGTGGCATACAACACTTCAAACATCGCCCGGTCGCGCATGCCCAGCGCTGTGCTGACATCAGGGGCATTAAGCAGCTCTTCCACATCCTGTTCGGTGATGCTCTTGGGTAAATTGCGCGGCAGTTTGGCTCTGGCGATTTGTAGCGTGGGGTCGATGCTGATTTTATTTTGCCGCAGCAGGTAACGGAACAGCCGCTTCAGGCTTGAGATAGCGCGACTGGTACTGGTGGCGCGGGATTTTTTTTCGGTTACCAGATGGGCCAGAAAACCCTGTATATCAGCGTGAGTGGTGTTAACAAGGGAGGCATTGCGCTGTTTTTCCAGCCATGTGGCAAACTGGCCCAGATCGCGCCGGTAACTTTCCAGTGTGTTGCGCGACAAGCCGTCTTCCAGCCACAAGCTGTCACAGAATTCGTCCAGCAGTTCAGCGTTGTTCATGCACCAGCAACCAGCGTTTGATGTCCAGCGCATTTCCATCACGCCGATGCATAAAGCCGCCCATACCCGCCTTGCTCACAACGCGGTGGCAGGGAATGATGACAGGAAGCGGATTGGCGCCACACGCCTGACCCACCGCGCGCGGGCTGGAAGCAAGCTGCTGTGCCAGTTCGCCATAGTAACGCGTCTGCCCGCGCGGGATAGCACGCATGGCCTGCCATACCTTGCTGCGGTGGACTGTACTGTTAAATTGCAGCGGCAGGTCGAATTGAAAATCAGGGTCGTCGAAATAGGCTGTCAATTGCTCGCACACGGTTTGGGCAAAGGCAGTGCGCGCGGGTTGTGGCTTGGCTGTTGAGGGGAGAAATTCAATGCCAGTCAGTGCATGCTCTGCACAGCGTATGCCCAGCATTCCGAACGGGGCAGTCAGTTTGGCTTGGTATTCAGTCATGCGCCAATCATAACCCAAAGCTTGGTAAAAATGGTGCCTAAGGATTGATCGCCGGGGGATTGACCACCCCGGCACTGCGTGCCACCCCTCCTTAAAAAAAGGAGGGGAATCTGGAGATCTGGAGTTTTTTATCCCCTCCTTTTTTGAAGGAGGGGAGGAGCGCAGCGGAGGGGTGGTATGCATTTCATAAAATAAATTGGGGAGCCTAAGCTCCCCAATTTTAAAACCTGCTTATCCGCAACGTTATTCTGCTGCACCTTCTGGGGCCGCAGTTTCCGGCACCATACTTTCCTGGCGGGCTGCCTTGCGTGCTGGCAACTTTTCTCTGATACGAGCCGACTTGCCGGAACGGTCGCGCAGGTAATACAGCTTGGCGCGGCGCACATTGCCACGGCGTTTTAATTCTATGGTTGCGATAGATGGGGAATAAGTCTGAAAGGTACGTTCCACACCCTCACCGGCCGAAACTTTGCGCACGATGAACGATGAATTCAGGCCGGCATTGCGTTTGGCAATCACCACGCCTTCGAAAGCCTGGGTACGCTTGCGCTCACCTTCGACCACGTTGACGCTGACCACGACGATATCACCGGGGGCGAAATTCGGGACTACCTTGCCCAGGCGGGCAATTTCTTCTTGCTCAAGTATTGCGATCAGATTCATTTTGTTCCCTCTTGTTGTGCGGAGGCTTGTTCCTGCTGGTACTCTGCCAGTAGCCGAGCTTCCTGTTGTGTTAACTGGCGTTGTGCCAGCAAATCCGGACGGCGTTGCCAGGTGCGTCCTAGCGCCTGTTTCAACCGCCACTTTTCTATTTCGGCGTGGTGCCCGGAAAGCAACACTTCCGGGATTCCCTCGCCTTCAAAAATTTCGGGCCGCGTGTAATGCGGACAGTCCAGCAACCCGTTCACAAATGAATCTTGCTGCGCTGATTCAGCATCACCCAGCACACCGGGCAATTGCCGCACCAAGCTGTCTATCACCACCATCGCTGCCAGCTCACCACCGGACAACACATAATCGCCAATGGAAAGCTCTTCATCCACATATTTGTCCAGCAGCCGCTCATCCACACCTTCGTAGCGGCCAGCCAGCAATATCAATCCTTCATCCCGCGCCAGCAATTCCTTTACCACTTCGTGGGTCAGTGGCCGACCTTGCGGCGACAGGTGAAGCACACAACTTTTTTTAACACCGGCCTGCGCCTGATTCTTTTTCGCGGCGGCGATGGCCTGTTGCAGTGGCTCGGCCAGCATCACCATGCCGGGTCCGCCACCGTATGGCCGGTCATCGGCGGCGCGGTGAACATCGCGGGTGAAATCGCGCGGGTTCCAGGTGCGCAACACAAACTTGCCTTGCTCTGCTGCGCGCCGCGTAACCCCGTGCCGGGTAACCGCGTCAAACATCTCCGGGAACAGCGTGATAACGTCGAAAATCATGCTACTTCTTTGCGGCCCAGTCGACAGACCAATCCACCTGTATTATTTTCCCCGGCAAATCCACCTGCCTGATTGCACTGGCAATGAACGGGATTAACACCTCTCCGTTCTCACCCTGAACACACAGCACCTGATTGGCACCGGTATCCATCAAACTGCTTACCTCTCCCAGGCTTGCTCCCGCCAAGTTCACTACCTTAAGCCCGATCAAATCAGACCAGTAATACTCATCTTTATTCTGTTGCGGCAGGCTGCTGCGCGGCACACCCACCAGCAAACCCTTAAATTTTTCGGCAGCGGTGCGGTCATTACAACCGGGGAATTTGGCGATCAGGCCTTTGCTTTGCACTGCAAACGCTTCTACACCAGTTTCGCGCCACGGCAGCTGGTCATTCCCCAGCCACCACTTGGGGTATTCCGCCAGGCTATCCACCGATTCGGTATAAGTTTTGATGGCCACCCAACCCTGTATACCCTGTGCCCCTGCCACGCGCCCCATGATCACCATGGGATCTGCCTGTTCGGGGGAATCTGCCTGCCCCAGAGAATCAGCCTGATTAGGCTTGTGCTGCGGCACCCGAAACCTGGGCGGCACTGGCACGTTTGACCAGCTTGGCTACAGCGGGGCTCACTTGCGCGCCTTTTTCCTGCCAATGAGCCACACGATCCAGCTGGATACGCATGCCTTCCGGACCATCCGGGGCAACCGGGTTATAAAACCCCAGGCGCTCGATAAACCTGCCATCGCGGCGATTGCGCGAATCCGCCACCACCACATTGAAGAAAGGGCGATTCCTCGAGCCACCACGTGAAAATCTGATAATAACCATAGTCAACCTGTTTTTCGTTTAGCGTATCCCTGGCGAATACCAAGGGGGCGCGATTCTACGATACTTTGAGGGAATATGGCAAGCGGAGTATTGTTTGTGGAGTATTGTTTGGATGAGGGCAACTAAAATTCAGATTTCCCCCTACCCCCCTTTGAAAAAGGGGGGTAGGGGGATTTATAATGAATTATGTGGGCTTAGCGGTGCAACAGTACTTCAAGCACGAATTTGGAGCCAATATACGCCAGCAGCAAAAATACAAACCCGCTCATAGTCCAGCGCACCGCGGTTTTGCCGCGCCAGCCTTTGTAATAATGCCCCAGCAGCAGCCCGCCAAATACCCCCCAGGAAATAAAGCCGAACAGTATCTTGTGGTTGAATTGCAAAGGGTGGCCGAATATCTGCTCGGCAAACACCATGCCCGAGGCCAAGGTCAGCGTCAGCAGCACAAAGCCTGCGCCGATAATGCGGAACAACAAGGTTTCCATGGTCAACAACGGCGGCAAGCCCCGCAATACCAAGGGCAGCGAAGCATTATGCAAGCGTTTTTCCACAAACGACATCAAGCCGGCATGCAGCACCGCAATCGTAAACAGGCTGTAAGCCAGCATGGAGGCCAGGATGTGGGCATCCAGCGCAAGCGTTGAATTGCCGGTGAGCGGATGAACTGTGGGGAACAGCGCGGGCAGCAACGCGCCCAGCGCCGCCAGCGGCAACACCAGCGTTTGCAGGCTGCCTATCGGATAAAAAAAGCGCGCTATCCAGTACACCAACATAGACAGCCACAGGATCAGCGACACCGCATACACCAGCGCCAGATTCAGGCCGGGGTTGAACAAATTGCCATACAACAGATAAGCATGCAGCGCCAACGGCAGCAACACCAGATGACCAGCCACGCCATGATTCAAGTTATCTCCGCCGCCCCGGACCTGCGTGCGCCAGAAATAAATTGCCAGCACGCCATAGGCCACAAAAGTCAGCAGATATAACGAAGAATTCGACATTTTTGGTCAGGATGTTTTAGACTTCGCGAATTCTACACCAACTCGAACCCCGGCACATACCGTGCCAGAACTATTCAACAGCCACATATCATGCCGAAAACATACCCATGTTAGAAAATCTGACCCAGCGCCTGACCGGCGTCATAAAAAAACTGCGCGGCCAGGCGCGCCTGTCCGAAGCCAACATACAGGATGCGCTGCGCGAAGTGCGCCTGGCGTTGCTGGAAGCAGACGTGGCTTTGCCGGTGGTCAAGGAATTCACTGCGCAGGTGAAACAAGCCGCACTGGGCCAGGAAGTCGTCGGCAGCCTGACGCCGGGGCAGGCGCTGATTGGCGTGGTGCATCGCGAGCTGACCAAGCTGATGGGCGCGCACAATGATGCGCTTAACCTGGTTGCCGTGCCGCCGGTTGTGGTACTGATGGCGGGTTTACAAGGCGCGGGCAAGACCACCACCAGCGGCAAGCTGGCCAAACTGCTGCGCGACCAGCTGAAGAAAAAAGTATTGCTGGTCAGCTGCGATATTTACCGCCCCGCCGCGATCGAGCAATTGCGCACGCTGGCGCAACAAGTGGACATTGATTTCTTTGCCTCGGACATCAGCCAGCAACCGCGCGACATTGCCATAGCCGCGCTGGATTTTGCGCGCAAGCACCATCATGATGTATTGATCGTGGATACCGCCGGCCGTCTGGCGATAGATAGCGCGATGATGGAAGAAATCCAGCAACTGCACACCGTCCTCAAACCCACCGAAACATTGTTCGTCGTCGATGCGATGACCGGCCAGGATGCAGTCAACACCGCCAAAGCCTTTGGCGACGCGTTGCCGCTGACCGGAATTATCCTGACCAAACTGGATGGCGATGCACGCGGCGGCGCGGCGCTGTCGGTGCACCACATTACCGGCAAGCCGATCAAATTCGTCGGCGTCAGCGAAAAGCCCGGCGGCCTCGAAGCTTTCCACCCCGAGCGCATGGCCTCACGCATCCTGGGTATGGGAGATGTGCTGTCGCTGATCGAAGAAGCGCACCGCGAAGTGGACCAGGGCGAGGCCGAAAAACTCGCCAAAAAAATCAAAAGCGGCCAGGGCTTCGACCTCAACGATTTCAAGTCGCAAATTGTGCAAATGCGCAAAATGGGCGGCATGTCAGCGCTGATGGATAAGCTACCGGCCCAGCTCAGCCAGGCTGCGGCGAATACCAAAGTTGACGAACGCGCGATCAACCGCACCGAAGGCATCATCAATTCCATGACCCCCCAGGAACGCGCCCACCCCGAACTGCTCAAGGCCTCGCGCAAACGCCGCATCGCCGCCGGGGCAGGCGTGCAGGTGATGCACGTCAACCAGCTGCTGAATCAGTTTGAGCAAACGCAAAAAATGATGAAAATGTTCAGCAAAGGCGGCATGGGTAAATTAATGCGCGGCATGAAGGGGATGTTGCCGGGGATGCGCTGAGTTTATCGTAGCGTGCGCTGTGCGCACGGGTGCGTACAACGCACCCTACATGCGAGAAACGGTGCTGAGCATGAATTGCGGAAGCAGTGCCACCTACCAGCACCGCATCCGGCAGGATAAGTTGCAAGCGGGCAGCGGATGACAGAATCTGCTCCCAATCAGGCAAGGTGCTGTTCGGCATAATGCAACCAAAAATAGTAGCGCTGGGCGTAAGGATCAGCGACATGCTCGCGGCAAATTCCCGCCACTTTTTCCAGCACAGAACGATCCTGCAAGGCCGCGCGGCGAAGTTCCGCCCAGTCTTGCGGGCGACCGCGTGCGATCACATCGTCAATGGCGGCGAGAGTGAATTGCTGATGGTTTAAATGGCGATGAAGCATAGCGTTAAATATTGGAATTCTATGCTGCAATCATACTATAGGAAGCGCCGAATAAGTCCGGATTCGTCACTCCCGCGAAGGCGGGAGTCCAGTTAAATCAACAAGCTGGATGCCCGCCGTAGCTTGCCCTCGAATGGGGGAGTCGGGGGCGGGCATGACGGTTTATTTCGTTTCTCAATCAATAGTAATATCGTAGCGTGCGCTGTGCGCACGGATGCGTGCAACGTACCCTACAAATTTCGCTTTACAAAACCCGGTCAGTTACCGTTTCAAATTCAAGGCCCACCCGCGCTTTTGGGTCGCCAGTCCACCGCACCGAACCGGGTTTGCCCGAGATAGGTGTAACCCACGCTGATGGTGTCCACGGATTGTTTAGTGGCGCCCAGGTCAGGATACTTTGCATCCCGTTGCGAGACGGTGTACTTCAGCGTAATCCCGTGCAGGTTGTGAACGCGTGCGGTGATACCGATATCGCCACGGGTAATATTTTCCGTGCCGCCACTCGCGTCGGATGCTTTGTTGGTGATGTAGTAATCACGCAATTCCAAATCCACCGCCGCCTTGTCAGCGAAAATGATGCGCGAGGTCAACAGGGCCTGTGTGCTCAGGCCGTTGTGATAATCGCGTTCGCCTATGCCGCGTATTGTCCCAGCCGAACCATAGCCTACACCCGCAAGCGCTGTGCCCTGTAACGCGACCGAACGTGATAGCCACCATTGTCCGGTGGTACCCAGCCCAGCCCCTGTGGTAGAAACACGAAAAATCTGCGGTGCGATGTAATCGTAGGTGCCATACAGGCCCCACACGCCACGGTAGTTATCGCCCAGCTGATAGTCGGTGCCGAAGAGCAGGCCACGGCTGATGACGTTTTCAAAAACATTGCTGCTGGCTGCAGTGAACTGAAAATGGAAATAATCAAACGGCCGTGTGTAGGTATATCCGGGTTTACCGGGCAGTCCGTAGGCGATAGTGAAGTCTGCAATGACCTCCCCTTTTTCATAGCTCTGCGGAATCGCCGCTGCGGTCGTGTCGGGATTCACGTTGACGTTCGATTTCACCGACGTGGCCGTGTTCGCACCGAGTTGCACGCGTGTGTAAACAGCCGGGTCGTTACTACGAAACACGCCATCGAAACGTTCGCCAAAAGCAGTGCGGTTAAAACCAGAAGACGGCGAAAGGGCAGCAGCCCCCAGTTCGCGCCAGAATCCGGGCTTGCCATCACCGCTTTCCAGCAACAAGCTGGCCATGCGAAACAACGGCTCACCCAGAAAAGTGCCGCCAAATCCCGTGGTGAATTGATCGTTAATAGAGGGCGGATCGACCTCACCCGCCGTCTCCCATAGCGCACTACCGACGATCGTATAACCCATCGATTTCCAGTAATCGAGCCCAGCCGAGCGCGCAAACCCAAAATACATAGAGCCTTGATACGGATGCAAAAATTGGTTGATGGAAAACGGGTCGGTATCGTATACCCACTTGCCGGTCGCATTCTCCTTGAACGATTCGAAATCTGAACCGTAGGTCTTGGAGTCAATGTATCGCCGATTAAATTGATTCAGCAAAAAATCGAAGGCGAAGATATCCATGGCCGGAACGAGATAGCTTTTGCCCTCGCCCTCCCCCCAATGCAACACCGGTTTCGGCTTATCATCGGCCAACGCCGTGGGTGCAACTTTTTGCGCCTTGGTCTCCAGTGCCGGATCCTCGGCAAAACATGCGCTTGACGCCATCAAGGCAAGTGCATAGACAGTACTGCATAGCGTGCAGCGCGCCGCGTGTTGCAACTGTATTGATTCCAAGTGGATTCCTTATTAACGGGAAGGCGTATTGAGAACCTATTCCTGTTTGTTTCAGCAATTGAGAGCGAGAGAATTTGAGAGCCTATTCCACGCAGTGGATATGTATACGGGGATCCACCCGGTGTTTCTGTGCGGTTCCGTACACAGAGGGGGAGATGATTGAATTTACTTATACTTTAAGGATTATTTATGTTGGCTATATAACTCCATTGATACCCACTCATAAATGAAAATGCCCCAGCTAATTAAAGCTGGGGCAAACATATCAGGATCTATGTGGCAGTCAGCCCATTACTAGAAAAGATAGGGTGAAGGCGGTAACCGGCATACATCAGGAAGGTTGACATCTTCTTCAGTTGCAGGCAATCGGAAGGCGATTTCGCCTATTGCATCGGTACCTTGGACAGCTGTTTGGGCGCGAAGCCTGCTGACTATCCAGAGCGCGCTATTCTTGCCATATTCCAGATCAAAGGTTGCTACCCCATTTGTGCCGGTAGTTACGGTCATGGGTACCGTACCTGCAGCAGAATTCGGAGGGGTAATCAAATTGTCTACTCTCCCTGTGCCTGTTGGTGCAGCCGCCCCGCTGTAGTAATCCCTGGTGCCATCTTCAGTCGTATCTAAAACCAGATTTTCGTTAACATCTTCGTTAAGGAACGTTCCCTTGGTTGCACCATCATCGGAATCTGGGGTGCAGCCTGAACCAGTAGACCACGCTATAGGCCAAATACTCAAACTAACCACCGTTTGCGGTACAGGATTGCCACCGGAATCAGTAACCAATACCGACATGGCCTGTATGTAGTTTGTTTTGGTAGCGTTCTCGGACAATTCAGTAGCAGAGCCGAACCCTACTGACGCTGCCGAGCCACCAATAATAACCACAGCATCGTTTCCAGAATCTGTCGCATTAGCCCCCGTCACTTCAGTTTCAACCGCCGTGCCTAACACCTCAGCATGTATCTTGATGCCTAGGGCGCTTGACGACAAAGAGCCGGAAGTGAAAGAGGTACGAGCTTCACCCACACTGAGACCCCCACCCGGGGTACTAGCAGTAAAAACCACTACCGGAGATAGGGTTTCACCCCCCCCGGTGGGATTAACTATTGAGAATGCAACGGGCACATCCCCAACGGGCTGGTTCCCGGCATCTAAAACTCTGGCAATCAAGGTGGAGACCCCGGTGGTGGTGCCGACACTTTTGGTGACCACACTGGGGACAGCTTGCACAGTGATTGAGTTGGGAGTGTCTGCAGTCATAGCTACCGTAAGTGTATCGCTTAGTGTCGAGCTTGCGTAAACCTGAACATTATCCACACCGGCAGTTGAAGTGGTAAGAGTCGCACTGGCCGTAGTCCCGGCTACGGGAACAACTATAAAATTGAGTCCCCCGACCCATGTACCCTGGGAGCTGGCAAATACAACCTGTGTTGTGGGTGCGGGAGCAGTAACATCGACTTGCAATGTATCGCCAATCTGCATTGAGACTGCGGTCGGATTAAGAGTAGTGACAGTTCCGTTCAATATTGTTTGGCTTATGCCAAAAGTAGATCCTGTTGATGACACCGTAATGCTGACAGCCGCAGTGCTGCCGACCGCATCGGCAGTTACAGTTACTGCGCCGGGCGAGGCGCCTGCCACCGTGACAGTAAATTTCCCCGCTGAGTCAGTTGTACCGGACGAAGGAGTCAATGTGACGCCGCCCGTTCCGCTTGCACTTACTGTAAATGCAGCGCCATCGATCGGATTGCTGCTTGAATCATTGGCGGTAAATATCAATGTTGCTGGAGATAAGCCATCGTCGGGGATAGAAGCGCTGGCTTGGGAGGCGGTAAGGGTTGAACCCACAATCTGCACTGGAAGTTGGGTTGTTCCCCCAGCAGTTGCGGTAATTGTTGCCGTGCGGTTAGACTGGTTAGTGATACCGGCGGAAAAGTTAAAAGTGGCCATTCCTGCGCTATCAGTAGTCACCGTCGAAGCACTCAAAAAACCGCTGTCCGCTCCCAACGTAACAATGGCATTGGGAACGGCCGCATTGCTTGCATTAAGCGCCTGCAGGGTAACTGTTGTAGGTAAACTATTATCAGTGGGAATAATGGATGGACTAGCTGATAAAGCAATGGTGTTTGCTGTTACGCCAGTGGATGTGCTTGAACCGGTTGAGCCGTCACCACAGCTCACCAGTAGTGTAAGAATTCCGATTGACAATAATGTCAATGCTGGGAGTTTTTGGCAGTGTAATTGGGTTTGCATTATTAACCTCCTTATACTCGATTGCAACTTAACAAAATTTGAGTAACAGTACCCCAATTTTTATATAAGCACAATAGGTTAAATGAATTTGTTAAACCAAAATAGAAGTAGGTTATCGTCCCTCAAAAAACCTCAAACCGGGCTTTCCTCTACCACAAACAACCGCCTATATTCCTTGATAGCATACCTATCAGTCATGCCCGCAATATAGTCAGCCGCAGCACGCGGGCAATCTGTCTGCGCTTGCTGCTGAAATTGCGGCGGTAGCAACTGGCTGTCTTCCGTGAATGCTTTAAACAAATCGCCGATGATACGGCGCGCCTTGGCGCTCATGCGCATGACGCGG
>JANNQM010000115.1:0-3792 GCA_031400735.1 Gallionellaceae bacterium | reverse complement strand
TGTTCACTACCACCGAAGGTTCGTCACCGGCGTTGTAAACAATCGCCCGCAACGGCGCTTCCATAGCGCGCAACACAATAGTGATACCGGCATCCTGATCATGGTTGTCGCCTTTCAAACCGGAGACTACTGCCTTGGCGCGCAACAGTGCCACGCCGCCACCGGGGACTATGCCTTCTTCTACCGCAGCGCGGGTGGCGTGCAATGCATCTTCGACGCGCGCTTTTTTCTCTTTCATTTCGACTTCAGTCGATGCGCCGACCTTGATCACGGCCACGCCACCGGCCAATTTGGCTTTGCGCTCTTGCAGCTTTTCCTTGTCGTAGTCGCTGGTGGCTTCTTCGGCTTGTTTGTTGATTTGGGTAATGCGGCCTTTGATCGCATCTTCCTTGCCGGCGCCGTCGATGATGATGGTGTTATCTTTACCCACTTCGATGCGTTTGGCCTGGCCCAATTCAGCCAGTGTGGCTTTTTCCAGTGACAAGCCGACTTCTTCGGCAATCACCGTACCGCCGGTCAGGATCGCGATGTCTTCCAGCATGGACTTGCGCCGGTCGCCAAAGCCCGGGGCCTTGACTGCAACGGTTTTCAGGATGCCACGGATGTTGTTTACCACCAGTGTCGCCAGTGCTTCGCCATCAACATCTTCAGCGACAATCAGCAACGGACGCCCGGCCTTGGCAACTTGTTCCAGCAGCGGCAGCAGTTCACGGATGTTGGAGATTTTTTTGTCATGCAGCAGGATGAATGGGTTTTCCATCGCGGCGATTTGCCTATCCTGGTTGCTGATGAAATAAGGTGACAGGTAACCGCGGTCAAATTGCATTCCCTCGACGATGTCCAGCTCATCCTGCAAGCTGGTGCCGTCTTCGACAGTGATGACGCCTTCTTTGCCAACTTTTTCCATCGCTGCGGCAATTTTCTCACCGATAACCATATCCGAGTTGGCTGAGATGCTGCCGACCTGGGCAATTTCCTTACTCGTAGTGCACGGCTTGGAAAGCTTTTTCAGCTCGGCAACAGCGGCTGTCACAGCCTTGTCTATGCCGCGTTTGAGGTCCATTGGGTTCATGCCAGCGGCCACAAATTTCATGCCTTCCTGCACAATAGACTGCGCCAGTACGGTCGCAGTAGTGGTGCCATCACCGGCCACGTCCGAGGTCTTGGAAGCGACTTCCTTGACCATTTGTGCGCCCATGTTCTCAAACTTGTCCTTTAATTCGATTTCTTTGGCAACGGATACGCCATCCTTGGTAATGGTCGGCGAGCCATAAGAACGATCCAGTATTACGTTACGCCCCTTGGGGCCCAAAGTTACCTTGACCGCATCGGCCAGAATGTTGACCCCAACCACCATTTTATTGCGTGCAGCGTCATGAAATTTAACATCTTTTGCAGCCATGTTTCTTCTCCTAGAATTAAGTGCTTACTTCTCGACTACGCCAATAATGTCATCTTCACGCATGGTCATGTATTCCTGACCATCCATCTTGAAGGTCTGGCCCGCATATTTACCAAACAATACCTTGTCCCCGACTTTTACGTTCATTGGGCGCAATTTGCCGTCATCCCCCACCTTCCCGTGGCCAACAGCGATGATCTCGCCTTGATCCGGTTTTTCCGTAGCCGCATCAGGAATCACGATTCCGGACGCAGTCTTGCGTTCTTCTTCCATTCGTCTTACTACAACACGGTCATGCAAAGGGCGAATTTTCATATTTCTCTCTCCTGATACAAATAGTTAAGTTAAAGCAGTGCCACCAGTTAGCACTCACCGTTAACGAGTGCTAATGTTAAGGGTTAGACTGGCCGATTTCAAGTGCGCGGCCAACTTTAAGTTTGGAGGATAGGGATAGCTGGAGTAGCAGGGTACAACTAATCTGGATTCAAATTACAGGTCATCCAGCACTTCGCGTTCGATTTCTTCCACAGTCACATGGCGCACATCACGCCCTTTAACCATGTACACCACATATTCCGACATATTCTTGGCGTGGTCGCCAATACGCTCAATAGCCTTAGCCACAAACAGGATTTCCAGCGCGGTCGAAATCGTGCGCGGGTCTTCCATCATGAAAGTGATCAGGTAGCGCATGATGGTGCGGAATTCTTCATCCACCAACTCATCCTGACGCACCACCTGTGCGGCGCACGCCAAGTCAAGGCGGGCAAAAGCATCCAGCGATTTGCGCAGCATGTCCAGCGCCAGTTCGGCGGCGTGCTTGATTTCGTTATATCGCGGCAGAATCAGGCGTTCGCGTTGCGACAGCAGCTTGGCCATGCGCGCGATTTTCTCGGCCTCGTCGCCGATGCGCTCCAGGTCGGTAATAGTTTTGATCACGGTCATTACCATGCGCAAATCCCCGGCGGCTGGCTGACGGCGCGCAATGATGTGGTTACAGCTTTCGTCGATCTCCACTTCCATTGCGTTGACGCGGTGGTCATCGGCAATAATACGGTTCATCAGCGCGACATCGCCGCTGACCAGCGCGTCGACCGCAAGGCGAATCTGGCTTTCCACCAACCCGCCCATTTGCAGCACGCGCGCGCGCACCGCTTCCAGCTCGGCGTCAAACTGCTTGGAAATATGCTCAGTGGAAACCATGGGTCATTCCTCTTAATAAAAACTGCCGCTAAAGTTTAGCGGGGTAGTGTGACAGAATTATGACTCTATCAGGGCGACTCTAAAATTCAAAATCCTGATGGAGCTACTAGCCATTCCACTAGGTTGTCAAAAAACGCCAACCAAGTGGCTGGTTATAAGCGAGACAAGACGCGAGCAAAAAATGCGACGCCGCATATGCGTAATATGTAAGGAGTCATTTTTTGCCTCGCAGAGGTTCTTGCACCCGAAGGGTGTGAGCAACGCCGTATCGCAACGGAGTTTGGATTTTAGGGGTGCCCTACGGTAATTGTCTGTACGCCGCTAGGTGTCCCCAGCAATAAAACATCCGCCGCACGGCGCGCGAACAGGCCATTGGTGACTACCCCGGCAATACCATTCAGCGTGTTTTCCAGCTCTACCGGATTAACTATGTTCAAGCCCTGCACATCAAGAATAAGGTTGCCGTTGTCGGTAGTGAAACCTTCGCGCAGCTTGGGCTGGCCGCCCAGCACCACCAATTGGCGGCCAACATAGCTGCGCGCCATTGGAATGACTTCAACGGGCAGCGGGAATTTGCCCAGCACATCAACCAGCTTGCTCTGGTCGCACACGCAAATGAATTTCTGGCTGGCTGCCGCGACAATTTTTTCGCGCGTCAATGCGCCGCCGCCGCCCTTGATCATATGTAGATGGCGCGTAATTTCATCAGCCCCATCTACATATACAGGCAACGTACCAGCATCGTTGAGCTCCACTACCTTGATGCCATGCCCTTGCAAGCGCTTGGCAGATGCCTCGGAGCTGGCCACTGCGCCGCGTAACTTATGCTTGATCCGGGCCAGCTCATCAATAAAAAAATTGGCGGTTGAGCCGGTGCCTACCCCTACTATGCAATCATCCGGAACATAGGCAATGGCCGCCTGCGCTACTGCGCGCTTTAACTCATCTTGGGTCGTGAAGTCCGGGGTCATGAAATGCTGTCTCTCTTTAACAGTTGACGTTTAACTGGCCGATTATTGCAGGAATCAGGGCTTTTAGAAATACCTTGTCTTCCGCCAATACATATTGCACTGATGGTGTTCCTGCAAGAACTCACATGGGGATTTTAACCCAAGACCGTAGTGAGGCCGCTCGGTGTTAAACCAAACCAGATAATCGAGCAACTTGTCGTTGAACAAATTCACATC
>JANNQM010000114.1:0-19126 GCA_031400735.1 Gallionellaceae bacterium | reverse complement strand
CTTGACCGCGCCGGAAGATATTTCCAGCACATCCACCTCTTCAATACCTTCTACCTGCAACAACGAACCCAGCGTGATGCCGGCACCCAATCCCACCAGCAACACTTTTTTTGGCGCCTTATGGATCACGGCAGGCAATATTGCCTGCTCGATCTGCACATTCATGTCGCCCTGATAGGTGCCGCCTTCAGCATGCCCACTGAGACTCAGATTGATGCTACCATCCACCATCTGATAAACCATGACGCTACCCGAAATATCTTCAGCGGTGTACAGAGCCTTGCCGGCCAGTATCTGGTTGACCACTTCCGGCTTTTCCGTGAGTACCCTTAACAAATAGGGAAAGTTGCTGTTCATCAGCACCGGGTTCCAGGTTGGGGATATTACTGCTGTCAGAATTCCTGCCAGTGCTACAGCCACTCCGGCAAACCATCCCCATTTTTTTCTGTGCTCCATGTCGTAAAGCAGGAACGCCAGGCCTATCAGTAGATAGAGCACGCCCAGTATCTTGAAGGTATTTTGTGTGCCTACATAGGGTATTAAAATAAAACCGGCGGCGATCGCCCCGGTAACTGCGCCTAAGGTATTAACCGCATAGATCAGCCCGATTCTAGTGCCCAAGTCTGCAATGACATTGCCGGAATAAATCCGGCACACCAATGGAAAAGCCGCCCCCATTAACAAAGTCGAAGGAAGCATGGCCAGCGATGCCACGAAAAATTCGACCAGCTGAATGCCAAAAAAACTGTGCGGCAACCATTTGGTCAGGGACAGAAAGATCAGTGGGAGTTGGCCGATTAATAACGCACCCAACAGGACTGAGAAAGCCAGGCCGAGCTGGATAATGCCAAACCAGAAATATTGGCGCTGCTTTATCCGGTGGAATAAGCCCACCATGATCATGCTGCCAGCGGCTATGCCGAACAGAAAAGTGGCCAGCATGATGGTAAATGCATACACAGAGCTGCCGATAATCAATGCCAGCGACTTGGTCCACAGTACCTGACAGGCAAGAGAGGCGAAGCCGGATATGGCAAACGCTATAAGCAACAAGGTCTGGATGCGCGGATACTTGAGAATTTCTGAAGTGTTAGTGTCTGTTTTTGACGGCTGGGGCGCTGCAATATCCTGACTGCGGCGCAAAAAGAAAAAGAAGCATGCGGCAATAACAAAATTAATTCCTGCTGCAACCGCTATGCCATTCCATAATCCCACTACGGGAATAAGATAATACCCGGCCAGTAATACGCCAAATACTGCGCCGAAAGTATTCACTGCATAAATGCTGCCAAACTGCTGCCCAATGATGTCTTTTTCCTTGATGATAATTCTGGAAATAACTGGCAGGGTTCCCCCCATCAAAAAAGCGCCTACCCCTATCACAATGAAGGCCAGCACAAACCGAACTGCAATCAGCAGGTAAAAATTATCTGACAGGGATGACCATAATGCCCCGTAAATTTGATCCAGATTGGTTAAGGTAAAAAGCGTGGAGATGCCATACAGCCCAATCAGAATTTCCAGAATGATGTAGGTTCGAACATGGTTTTTGACCCTGTCCGCCAGCCGCCCCAGGACGATGCTGCCTAAAGCCAGCCCCGCCATGAATGCCGCCAGCGCGGTGCTGACAGCCAAGGTGGTGCTACCAAAGGTGAAGGTGAGCATCCGCAACCAGATTGACTCATACACCAAGCCAACCAAACCAGACAGAAAAAATGCTGCAAACACAATAGTATTTGCAGCAGGTCGCTGGCTAGCCCTGATTTTTTGCGGGCTATTTTTTGCTGTAGGCATGGTTACTCGACAGGCACCTCGGATGGAGAAGGCCTCAAGGCGTCAAAAGACCGGTTATTGTCCCGGAATTGAAAGTTATCGCCAAACTGCTTTGCCACCAACTGTTTAAAGCGTGGATCTTCCCTCAAACTTTTCAAGTCTTCGTCACTTTGCAAATAATGATATAGCGTTCTGGAGTCAACGGTCAGAAGCTTCTCTAGTTGCACAAAAGCCTGGTCCTTCTTTCCTTGCAATGCATATAAACACGCCAAGTTGAAATAAGCATTAGCGAGGGCAGGATTGGCCACAGGGTCATCCGGCTCTATCGCTAACACATTCATATAAGCTGCCTCCTCCTCTGCCGCCATTCCCTTATACGAGTAAGTTACCCCTAAATTGTAATGAAACTCCGGGTTTGAATTATCCAAAGCAATTGCTTGGTTAAAAAAATCCAAGGCCTTGTCGTAATCCTTCTTGGCAGCGTATTCAGCTCCTTGTCGATTGAGCCTTGCTGCACTGTCCTGATTACCTTCTACACAAAATGTATCAGTATCACTCTTACACTCCACGCTGGCAGCGGGTGGCTCTGCCGCAGTGTTCACCGGAGCAGCCCGGCATCCAGGCAGCAGAACAAGCACAAAAATGGCAGCACAGACCTTGGTTATGTCTGTGCTGGTTTTCCGTCTCGCGAAAGCAATTATATCCATTCTGCATATCTCCTTGTAATTCCAATTCCATTTTATCAGTGCTACTGTGTTGGCTTCCGCGCTCGCTCCTAGCCGAACTGCTTGTACTGTCTGCGTCGCTCGCTTATCGCCGCCTTGTATCACTTTCAAACTGGAACCGGAAAATAGTATCTACCCAATTATTTCACTACTCTCAAGCGAGGCTTACCTGGCGGAGGAATATCCGGGGAGGTGTCAGGGCCGCCTGCTTTAGGAGGGGTGGGAGCGGAATCGTTCCCCTGGAATACCAGTCCCTGGCCGGTCTCTTTCGCGAAGATACCGATAACAGCGCCCATAGGTATCATGATTCCATGCGCTACACCGCCAAAACGGCCGCTGCAGGTGATGTCGTCGGTGCCTATGTGCAGGTTGCGTACTGCATCGGGGCCGAGGTTGATCACGATTTCGCCGTCCTTGACAAAGGCCATGGGCACGCGCGTTTGCTCGTCCACCCTGACTGCCAAATAGGGAGTCAGTCCGCTATCACCGCACCATTCGTAAATGGCCCGAATCAGGTAAGGTTTTGTGGAAAGTTCTTTCACGGGCATAGTAACCTCGAGAATCCCGTTTTTTTGGGAGAGCCTGTTAATTTACAGGCATTCCCCCTCAATTACGCATGGCTCACTTGCGCATGGCTTTTTCGGCTGCAGTCATGGCCTCACTATACGCTGGCCGGGAGAACAGGCGTTCGGCATATTTCATCAGCGGCGCAGCGTCCTTGCCCAACACAATGCCATAATGATCCAGACGCCATAACATGGGCGCAATAGCCACATCCAGCATCGAAAAATCATCATCCAGCATGTATTTTTGCTTGGAAAATATCGGCGCAATCTGCGTCAGGCTGTCGCGCACCGCCAGGCGCGCTTTGTCCGCAGTCTTTTGCACGCCACTTTCCAGAGCCGGTACATAGCAGAATATTTCGCTTTCAAAACGGTGCAGAAACAACCGCGCACGAGCACGCATGGCCGGGTCTGCCGGCATCAGTTGCGGGTGTGGAAAGCGCTCATCAATGTACTCGTTAATAATATTGGCTTCGTACAGGATCAGGTCGCGCTCTACCAGCACCGGCACCTTGTTGTAGGGGTTAATCAGGGCAAGGTCTTCCGGCTTGTTGAACACGTCCACATCAATGATCTGGAAGTCCATGCCTTTTTCGAATAATACAATGCGGCAGCGTTGGCTGAACGGGTCAGTCGTCCCGGAGTAAAGTGTCATCATGGCGCGGCTCAAACCTTTATCAGGTGGTTGCGGCGCATGGTGCGCCGGACCAGCAGGAACCCGGCGGCGGCGACTGCCGCACTGACCACAATGGCGGCTAATACCGGCATGTCGCCGGTGCCGTTGATACCGGAAATCCAGGTATAGCGCTCGAATATCGTGCCCACTATGATACATACCGCCACCGTCAGGATGGCAGTAATTGAGTGACGCGAAACACGCATCGACAATACAGTAAACGGAATAACAAACTTGAGTGCCAACGTTGCCCACCACAGGAAACTATAGTCCCCATCCTGCATGCCCATCACACGGTCGGCCTCACCCGGCAGGTTGCCGTACCAGATGGTCAGATATTGCGCGAAGAAGGTGTACACCCACAGCAAGGTAAAGGCGAACAACATCTGCGCCAGATAGTTGTACACATAATCCTCAACCTGGCGCACCAGCTTGTCGCGCGTATTCAGCACATAAATCCAGACCACCAGGAAGGCCAGGAACATGTCGAAATTGCTGATGAAATGCTGCATGCCATAAATCGCGCTATGCCATGACGGAACCAGCGTCATTTCAAAATCCCATGCCACCATCGTGCCGTATAACACGAAGGTGAATGGAATCCAGGTGGCAATGCTATGGAAACGTGCCTTGTCTTGCGCGCTGCGCTCGCTGACTTCCTGGCGCTTTAAGAATACCCAGTAAATCGCCATGACCGCCAGCAATCCCAGAACTTGGCGTGCAACCAGGAAGGTATAGTTATGCCAGCCGGGCAAATGATGTTGTGGATCGTTTGCCGCATGCAACCACGGGAATGTGTGTTCGCCACCCACCAGCAAAATCACCAACAACACGAAAGCCAGCGGGAACAGCCCGTACAACGAGGCTGCCAACTGGCGGATTTCATAGCGCCATTTTGCGCTCACCAGATGCAACACGGCACATAGCGCAATGCCACTCAAGGCCAAGTACAGCACGACCAGAAAATTGACTGTCAACACTGACCAGTTGCTATAGGAAAACATATACACCCCTCTTAAAATTCTAATGGACACATCTAAAAATCCAAACTCCGTCGCGATACGGCGTTGCTCACAAAAAATAGCTCCTTACATATCAATCATATGCGGCGTCGCAATTTTTTGCTCGCGCCTTGTCTCGCTTAGGATTTTGAATTTTTAGAGGCGTCCCTAATGCGTCATCAACAATGCACAATTACTGTAATCCCTTGCGGATATAGTTAACTACATGCCAACGCTCCGTCGGCGACAGGTCATTGGCATAAGGCGGCATGATCGCCCCGCCAAATGTGATGTATCCCCAGATAAACCCGTCACTCCTGTTTTTTGTTTGGTCAGCAGTTAAATCGTAGGGCTTTAACAGCAGCTTCGCTCCGACCAATCCATCACCTTTGCCGGAATCGCCATGACAGGTCGCGCAATAAATTTTAAACAGTTTGCCACCTGACTCTATTGACTTCGCGTCCGCCGCAATGGGGTTGGCCATTTTTTGCGCCTGGTCCATATCTTTTACCTGCGGCGCCGTGCCGGGAACCGGTACCGAGCGCGCCGGGAAAGGCTTCATGCCGGGAGCGGCACTATTTACGCTTTCCTGCGGCTTGGTGCTGATTTGGTTAGCCATATCATCCGACCATGGCCAAGCATGGGCAACACTGGATGACATAAACAATGCAACCGCCAAGGATATTTTTCTCATTTCCCTGCCTCTTCCTGAATCTCTAATGCTTTATGCCGGGTAAATACCGCCTTGAGAGCGGAAATCGCCGATTCATCTCCCTTGACCAGAATGCCAATCTGATCTTCTGAAACTTTGGCGCTATACAACGGCGAGCGCTTGGCCGGCAATCCAGCGCACACCAGAAAACCCAGCACAGTGATGAACACGCCGCCCAGAATGAACATCTCATAGGTCAGTACAAAATTAGGAGGAAGCGGAACGATAGGCTTGCCCCCTTTCATTTGCGCGTAAAAACTGGCCTGCGAACCGGAAATCAAAAAGAACGATAACAGGCCGCCCAGCACCGCACCGACCAGGGTATACCATTGCACATAGACCGGCTTGTCACCCAGCACGCTCTCCACTTCCGGATGCTCGATCGGCGACTTCAGAATCAGATCGTCCATGCTGAATCCGCGGATGTGAGTCGCGCGCAATTCGGCAATCGCCGCGCCCGCTTCATCGAAATTGTCGAACAGGGCAAGTAAATGACGCTGGCTCATCAGTGCGCTCCCTTATTTGCAAGACCCTTGCTGGCCAGTTCTTTTTTCTTCGTTTCCTGGCTGCGGTGGTACACCATTTCCTTGACTTCATACATCGAGACTGAAGGGAATATTTTGCAGAACACCATGAACAACAGCGCAAACCAGCCAAAGCTGCCGAACACAATGCTCCACTGTACAAAACTTGGCCATTGGTCATGATCCCAGGCCCACGGGTAATAACCATGCGCAAAGGTCGGCGCGACTATCATCCAGCGTTCCAGCCACATGCCGACGTTGAGCAATATCGACACCACGAACAGAACCGGGATGTTGGTCTGGAAGCGGGTGAAAGCCAGTGTCAGCGGCACAATAGAGCCGCAGAACATCATACCCCACCAGAACGGCGCGTAATTGCCGGTGGCCTTGTAGATCAACACATCTTTGGAGGCCTGGTCGTGGCCGTACCAGACCGAGGCAAATTCAATCAGGTTGAGGTAGGTCCATACCATCGCAATCGCGAAAGTAAGGCGCGCGGTTTTTTTCAGGATGGGCAGCGTCATGTATTCCTCGAACCTGAATACATAGCGCAAGATTATGAACAGCGTGATGATGGCTGCGCAGCCTGAGTACAACGCCCCGGCCACAAAATACGGCGGGAATGAAGTGATATGCCAGCCCGGTTGCTGCGACATCGCGAAATCTGATGCCACGATGGAATGTACCGATACCGCCAGCGGAATCAGGAAGCACGCCACGGTCAAGTAGGTGATACGGAAATTACGCCATTGCCGGTCAGTGCCTTCCCAGCCCAGGCTGAGTGTGGTGTACAACTTTTTGCGCCAACCGTTCTTCATGTTGTCACGGCAAATCGCCAAGTCAGGAATCATGCCGATATACAGGAAGATGACTGATGAGCTGAGATAGGTAAAGATCGCCATCGCGTCCCACAGCAAAGGCGACTGGAAGTTCGGCCATATCCAACGCTCGCTCGGATAAGGCAATGCATAATAAAACATCCACAACCGCCCCAGGTGCACCATCACGAACAAGCCTGCGGTCATCAGCGAAAACGTGGTCATCGCTTCGGCAAAACGGTAAATCGGTTTGCGCCAGTCCGCATGCATCAAATGCAGGATCGCCGACAGCAGCGTGCCAGAGTGGCTCATGCCTATCCAGAAGATAAATGTGGCGATATACAAACCCCATACGTGCGAGTTGTTCTTGTACGACACACCCATGCCGGTCAGGTACTGGTATAACTCAGCCCCCACCGCGACGCCTATCATGGCCAGCGCAATGAAGATGATGACCCAATACATCTTTCTGGGGTTTTCCAGGCTCTTGAGCACGTCCTTGTTAATCTTTGCCCAGGCAATGTCTTCGCGGATATCCTTCTCTGTCATGCTTCGTTCCCCAATGCTTTCGTATTAAACCGCGCTTTCGCGCACCCGCTCCAGATACATCACTGAAGGATAAGGACGCAACTCTTCAAAAATCCGGTAACCACGCAACTTGCTGGCCTGTTCCGCGTGCTCGTGCTGGTCTTTTGCCTGATGGTCAACCGCCAGTTCGACTTGCTGCTGCATCCATTGCTTGCCCACGCGCGCTTCCGGATCAACCAGGTTGCCGAATGTAATCGCGCCAGTCGGGCACGCTTGCTGACAGGCAGTCTGCACCTCGCCATCGCGCACGGTGCGCCCTTGGCTGCGCGCATCGCTCTTGGCCACGGTCAGACGCTGCACACAAAACGTACATTTTTCCATGACGCCTTTGCCGCGCACGGTGACATCCGGATTGAGCTGCTGGTTCATCGGCTCCGGCCAGACATTATTGGTAGTGGGATAGTCGTACCAGTTAAAGTAGCGCACCTTGTATGGGCAGTTCGCCTCACAATAACGCGAACCGATGCAACGGTTGTATACCTGCGAATTCAAGCCATCTCCAGTATGGTTGGTGGCACCCACCGGACACACGGTTTCGCACGGCGCCGCTTCACAGTGCTGGCACATCATTGGCAAAAATTGCGCGCCCTGATCAGGAAATTCACGGCCATCTTCATCCCAGTAACGTTCAATGCGCATCCAGTGATGGGAAAACCCGTGGCTGTATTTTTCCTTGCCCACTACCGGCAAATTATTTTCGGCATAGCACGCCACGCTGCAGGCATTGCAGCCGGTGCAGGCATCCAGGTCGATGGACATCGCCCATTTGTATTCCGCATGCGGCTTGTCCTCAACCGGATGCTTGTGGCGGAACTGCGACCAGTTTTCCAGTAAATTGGTAACGGACATTTTTAAACCTCCTCCGATAGATCAACTTTTTCAGATGACACGCGCACCGCGATTTTCTTGCCCATCTGCTTGCCCCCTGCAGAACCCTCATCCTTGACGATGACCACGCGCTGTCCGGTAGGGCTGATTTTAACCCGTGTCTCGTGCATCGCCAGCTCACCGGTTTCACTGTCAAACACTGCATCCATAATGTGAAAAGCGTTCGCGCCAATATCCTTGGCGTAGCGCCCCATGGCCTGGTGACCATAACCCAGCGGAATGGAAATTGCGTCCGGATGTATACCGGGGAAAAGATAGGCTTGCGCTTTCAGCGTGCCGCTTTTGGAAGCGACCTCGACAATATCACCTTCGACGATACCCAGCCGGGCTGCGGTCTTGGGATGGATTTCCACCCAGCTGTCCCACACAATCGTAGTCAGCGGATCCGGCGATTCTTGCAGCCAGGGTTGGTTGGCATGACGCCCATCGCGCATGTTGGCGGTTACCGCTGGAATCAGGCGCAATGGATACGCACCATCCTGTGCTGCCGGTGCGGGGAACACCAAGGTGGTCGCTGATGTTTTTCTGGCAGCATTGCTAGCGCCAGGCAACTTGACCAGACCGTTACTCAGCGTTGCCGACCAGAATGTATCATCATCCTTGCCGCTGCCGCCCAACGCTGCCTTGTTTTGCACCAGCGCACTGCGCAGGTAAGCATAAAAATCTTCATACCCTTTGTACTCTTGCGCGCGGCGCAGCTTGAGCAACGCCAGCAAAATATCGCCGGTGGCGCGCGTTCCGGGATAGAGCTTTTCCATCAAGGGTTGATGCACATTCAGTTGCGCGCCTTCTGCGGCATATTCCGGCACCGAAGTGCCCCACTCTTCCAGCGCGGAATCAAGCGGCAATACCAGGTCGGCCTGCAACGCGGTTTCGTCCATGTAGTGGGCGAATGCCACCTTGAACGGCACTTTGCCCAGATTTTCCTTGAACTTGAGCCCAGCAGGAGCGGTGAACACCGGATTCGCGCCAAAGTTGAACAATACTTTGACCTGGTCATGCGCCATGTCATCGTTCAATGCATGTAATGCATAGCGGTTGCCCACGGTGGGGGCAATTTGCGGGAACGGCAGCGCAGCCGGGAATTCCACGGTCTTGCCGACGTTACCCAGTGCCTGGTTCAGCAGCGCGATGGCCGCCGCATTATGTGAACCGTGGGCATACCCTTCAGCAGCACTGCCAGCAATAACCAGACTGGGCGTACGCTCCTTCAACAGCGCTGCCAGTTTGGTGATTTGTTCGACCGAGATACCGGTCTCTGTGCTGACCCGTTCCGGCGTATAAGCTTTTGCTGCGCCCGCCGCATCTGCGGCAACCTTGACGCCGCCCGCGCCCAGCGCGTTAATCAAGCCCAGCGCCAAAATCCCTTCGGTGCCGGGGCGTATCGCCAACCAGCGGTCTGCGTTAGCGCCGGTCAAAGTCATTTTGGATTCTATTTGTACCAGCACACCGCGCCCGCCATTGCTGGCTTTGCGGAATTGCGCATACTGCTGCGCGAAATGCACCGGCGATACCCATGCGCCGAGAAAATCGGCGCCGAAGGAAACAATCACCTTGGCCTTATCCAGCCGCAGACGCGGCATTTCCACGCCGTATGCTTTTTTGTTGGCGGCGCGTACTACCGATGGCGCCACCGCCTCGTAGGCAAAATGCTTGGCTGAACCCAGCGCGTCGATATAATTTTTAAGCAGGACGTTGACATGGCCACTGATCCCGCCGGTCAGGAAAGCAATTTGATTGCCTTGCACGCCGTCAAGTTTGGCGTTGATTAATTCCAGCGCGGTATCCCAACTGATCGCTTCACCCTTATCACCGGTGCGCAACAGCGGTTCGCGCAAACGATCCGGATTGTAGTGCGCCTGCACGCCGGCCTGTCCCAAACCACACATTTTGCCGCGATTAATGGCAGATTGTGAATTGCCCTCCAGCTTTAATACGCGGCCTTCACGCACCTTGCCCATAATGTTGCAACCCGCATCGCACTGTGCGCAGGTGGAATTGAAATAAACGCCTATGCTGGGAATAACATATTCTGCGGGTTCGCTGTACGAGGTGACCAGTTCCCTGCCGTCCTCCACTGAAGTGTTGCCGCAGCCGCTTAACGTCACCGCAGCGCCACCCCATCCCAACACTTTCAGAAAATCTCGCCGATTAAAACTGTTTTCAATCATTGCCGAACCCCTTGGAAATCTTTTAATGAAACGCGCAGGTTATTTATGACACTGCCAGCAGTCGTTTGGGCCTTGGCTGGTCATGGTTGAGGTTGCATCCAGCGGATGATCCTTTTCATGGCAACTGACGCACC
The DNA here is from genome assembly GCA_031400735.1 of Gallionellaceae bacterium. Classification (GTDB taxonomy): domain Bacteria; phylum Pseudomonadota; class Gammaproteobacteria; order Burkholderiales; family Gallionellaceae; genus Nitrotoga. The sequence goes on along the minus strand of JANNQM010000114.1, from coordinate 8,553 downwards.
AACCCATGGACAGCGATTTGCTGCGGCGCGCGACGGTCATCGTCTTCACATCGCCATGGCAGTAGCCGCATACCTCTTGTACTGGTTTTTCTTGCTGGAAATAAAAACGCTGAATGTGCCGTTCATGGTTAAAGCGCACAAAATCGGGCAAGTCATGCACTTTTTTCCAGGGTATCGGAGTTTTGGCGGCTATCGTGCCATCCGCGCTGCCTTCCCAATATTCGAACAGTTTTTTGATGCGCGGCGTTTCGCGCACGGACTCAATGCCCTGGTGGCAGCCTATGCATTTTTGCAACGGCGGAATGCCGGCCACAATGCTGCGTCTGGCGTAAGTGTGGCAATACATGCAATTGATCTGCATGCCGCCTTTGTCTGCATCTCCGGCATGACGGTCATGGGGGAACTCAATGGGCTGGTCAACCTGGGGACCCAGGTCGTCGGCGGTGGTAAGGGGCTGCGCTGTAGTGTTGGCCTGGCTGGCCATAGCCATTAACAACCCGGCAAAAAAGACTGACAAACGTAAAAAACGGTGCATCGTAAGTGGCTCCCCCAACAAACAATTTAGACTGCCGACTGGATTACGCCGACATATGTACAGCAATTACAACGGATGATTTTAAAACGCGGTAAGATCGCTTAAAAATTTTTATACTTGTACTGCGAACCGATCCGCTAGGGATTTGGGCGCAACAACGCGAGCCGCATAATGTCCAGTTTGCAATATAAAGTCAACACCAAGCCAGCAAACAGGGCGATTTTTGGCTTAAAATTTATTACAGAACAAACAATTACAAATTCTCTTTTTTTAGCTTTACCGGACTCCTGCAAAGCGCTGGTTCAGGGTAAAAGTTAGTTTCGGGGCATACTTCAGAGTAAACCATCCCAGAAACCGCAGTTGACCGCTTGCAAACTTAAGGAGAAGCTGATGGATATTAACGATCACGGGTATAACAACGCTCACCTGATGGGTGAGAACGCTACGCACCCGATTGCACCTGTTTTGGCTTGCCCGGCGTTGTTGCTCCTCCTTGCATAGAATGACTATGCCGCGTCGTCGCGCCTAGCCGGACAAACCAAAACAGGCACACTCAGGCACGTTCAACTGCGGTTTCTAGGATTATGAACGAAGAACAGGAAGTGTTAAATTTTTTTGCGCAAGCCGAGAATTTGCCGCTGGCGCTCAGCGTCGCGGATCAGCTGGACACGACGCGCCAGCAGTTGAATCGTGCGTTCTGGCTGGAGTTGCAAAAGCGTTTAGCGGCCATGGCTCCGCAGTGGCAGGTGGCAACCACCGAAGACCGCAATGCCGCGAATTGCCTGGTAGGCCTGCATCTGGAACCGGCGCAAAAACAAGCCCTGTATCTGTGCCCGATGCTGGAGCAACAATATCTGGGCGACACCCTGCGCATTTATCTTGGCCTGATGTGGAGCGCACCGCCCACACCTGAGGCGAGCCGACTGGGCGCCATTGTGGCGTTGCGCGATACTTTGCAACAGGCCGGTTTCAAGAGCAATGAAAATTTCCTGGCGTGGCAATGGACCTCTTATTACCCGCGTCGCAGCGATTTTTTGCTGCGCTTCTCCGGTGCTGATGATGTGCTGCTGGATGAAATCAGCGCGCTGGTACAAAACCTTGTGCTGACGCACGGCCATGCCTTGCAAGCAGCCAACAACGCCTTGCGCGATGCACCGCGCAGCGCGGCAATTTCATTGGCGCAATTGAGGTCAAATCTGTAGGGGCGCGATTGATCGCGCCCTCTTTTTGAACATCGAATCCGGGCGCGATAAATCGCGCCCCTACACCGGATTGTCGATATCGAAGAATCGATGTTCGATGCCAAACAGGGCTGCCAAATGTTGTCCCAACGCCTGTACACCATAACGCTCAGTTGCGTGGTGGCCGGCGGCGATGAATGCCACGCCGCTCTCGCGTGCCACATGCACGTTCTGCTCGGAAATTTCCCCGGTAACAAAAGCATCCACGCCCAGCGCCACAGCGGCCTCGAAATAACCCTGCGCTGCCCCGGTGCACCAGGCAATGCGGTGGATAGCAGGATCGCCCTCGGCTATGACTTGCGGAGGACGCTGCAAAACCTGCGCGATATTTTTTGCCAGCTGTGACAGCGTTTGCGCTTGCGACAACTCGCCGTAACACGCAACATTTTGCTCGCCAAAACGTCCTTGTTCGACGAGTCCCAGGCGCTGGCCCAGTTGTGCGTTGTTGCCTAATTCCGCGTGCGCATCCAGCGGCAAGTGGTAGGCCAGCAGGCTGATGTCGTGGTGCAACAAGTGTGCGATGCGTTGTTTTTTGATGCCGACAATTGCGGCATCCTCATTACGCCAGAAATAACCATGGTGCACCAGAATCGCATCCGCGTCCCATGCCGTGGCCGCTTCCAGCAATTTTTGCGATGCGGTAACCCCGCTGGCAATACGCCGCACCTTGACCCGGCCCTGCACCTGCACCCCATTCGGGCAGTAATCGCGAAAATGGCTGGTGTCCAGCAGGCTTGCGATATAATCGCGCAATTCATTCAGTAACATAAATTACCTCTGCCGTTTTTGCCCAATCATATCATGCGTAACCATGCGTAAATTCTGGCTTTTGTTCGCACAAACCACCACGATAGGTCTGGCTGGTTTATTTATTATCAATACCCTCAAGCCAGGCTTGCTACCTTCCGCCGCGCGCAGCGGAGTGGTGACACTGCACGAAAGCGTAACCGGCAACAACAGCGCTGCGGTACCCGGTGTCGGTTTCAGCGCCGCCGCGCAGAAAGTCATGCCTGCGGTAGTGAATGTGTTTACCAGCACCGAAATCCGCACCCCCACCAACCCGTTCATGGAAGACCCGCGCTTCCGGTTCTTTTTCGGCGATGAGCTGGGTGACATGGCACAACGCGGTTCCAGTCTGGGTTCCGGGGTCATCATCAGCCAGGATGGCTACATTCTGACCAACCACCATGTGGTCGAGGCGGCTGACCAGATTGAGGTCGCGCTGGCTGATGGCCGCAAGGCCCGGGGACATATCATAGGCTCTGATCCGGAAACTGACCTGGCGGTTATCAAGATTGACCTGCCGGGCGCAATCCCGGCCATCACCTTTGGCCATTCTGACCAGGCCCAGGTGGGCGACATCGTGCTGGCGATAGGCAATCCGTTTGGCGTTGGGCAAACGGTCACGATGGGCATCATCAGCGCCTTGAAACGCAACCATTTGGGGTTGAATACTTTTGAAAATTTTATCCAGACGGATGCCGCAATCAATCCCGGCAACTCCGGCGGCGCGCTGGTGGATGTCAATGGCAACCTGATCGGCATCAACAGCGCCATTTATTCACCCAACGGCGGCTCGCTGGGAATCGGCTTCGCCATTCCGGTCAGCACCGCGAAAAAAGTCATGGAGCAAATCATCCAGAGCGGTTCGGTGACGCGCGGCTGGATCGGCGTAGCAGTACAGGAATTGACACCGGAGCTGGCAGAATCATTCAAGCTGGACAACACACAAGGCGTGTTGATTTCGGAAGTGGTACCGGGCAGCCCGGCAGACAAGGCCGGCGTGCGGCCGGGCGACATTCTGGGGATGGTGGACAACAAGCCGCTGGTGGATTCCAGCGTGATGCTGGAAACCATTTCCAATATACCTCCAGGCAAAGTGGCGGTGCTCAAGCTGTTGCGCAACCGGCGCGAGGTGATCATTCAGGTCAAGGTCGGCAAGCGGCCCCGGCCACGCGGGGAATAATTCCAGTTCCATCCAAATGGAACTGGAATTATTGGCAGTTTGTTGAAAACGTTACGAGCGCAGCCAAGACAAGGCGGAAATGGACGAAAAACCGGAGTGTACACAAAGTACATGAGGATTTTGAGTTCATTTCCAACGCAGTATTGGCAAGCGCAGTAGTTTTAGCGTGGTATCCATCCCGCCACAACAATACCGGCCTCATACAACAACCATAGCGGTATCGCCAGCATGAACTGCGACACAATGTCAGGCGGCGTAAAAATCGCGCCAAGCACGAATGCGCCGACGATAATGTAAGGACGAATTTCACGCAGTTTGGCTGGGGTCACCACCTTCATCATGACCAGCAGCACGACCGCTACCGGCACCTGGAAAGTCACGCCAAAGGCAATGAACATGCTCATTACAAAGCTCAGGTATTTGTCGATGTCGGTCATCACCGCCACCCCTTGCGGCGCGGAACCAATGACAAAACCAAATACCACAGGAAATACCGCAAAGTAGGCGAACGCCATGCCGCAAAAAAACAGCAGCGTGCTGGCTGCAATCAACGGCAACGCCAGGCGTTTTTCATGGGCATACAGACCTGGCACGACAAAGCGCCACACCTGGTAAAGAATATACGGCAGCGCAATCAGGAATGCCGTCATCAATACCACCTTCAGCGGCACAAAAAATGGCGTCGTTACATCGGTCGCAATCATCTGGCCGCCCTTGGGCAATTTGGCCAGCAAAGGCTGAGCCAGCATCGCGTACAGCTCGGCTGCCCAGGGAAACAGGCAGATGAATATCAACAGCAACGCGACAACAGAGTGCAGCAGACGGGTGCGCAGCTCGATCAAATGGACAATAAAACTTTCACGTGTGTCCATTAATCCTAATCCACCAGAAATTTTTTCTGTTCAGGGGTAGGTTCAGCTGTCGCGGGAGAAGGTGCGCTCAGGTCGCTGTCCAGCTGCTGCATATGCTGCTGCACTGAGTCGGCAGTTTGGCTGGTAATTTGCTCTACCGTTTTTGCCGCTTGGGCGGCTTGCTGCTGGACTTGTTGCTGCAGCTGGCGCAGCTCCTCAATCGCCATGTCGCGCGAAATGTCCGCTTTGACATTGTTCACATAACGCTGCGCGCGGCCCAGCAAATGGCCCAACGTGCGCGCCACCTTGGGTAATCGTTCCGGACCTATGACCACCAGCGCAACGACCAGGATGACCATCAGTTCCGCAAAATCTACTCCAAACATAAATGTGCGGTATTCAAACCTTGGTGTGCGTCTTGTCTTTGACTTCGCCTTCTATGGTCTGGCCGTTTTGTTGCACCTGCCGCGGCGGGTCTTCTTCGCTTTTCATGCCTTCCTTGAAGCCTTTGACAGCCCCACCCAGGTCGCTTCCCATATTGCGCAATTTTTTGGTACCAAATACCAGGATGACTACCAGTAACACTATCAACCAATGCCAGATACTCAACGAACCCATGAATTTCTCCTCGTTACGGGCATGACGAACGCCAAGCCCTAATGATGAATTGTAATGCCCGTTCCCTCTCCCCTGCCCTCTAAGTGAAACAACTAGCCATTCGACTAGGCTGCCAGAGACCGCAGCCAAGTCGCTGGTTATCCCGCAAGCGGGAGAGGGAGATGAAGACTCGCTATGCGAACCTTACGTTTGATGCGCTAGGCGCGCCGCACCATGGGCGGAATATTGCCGCCGCCAATAATATGTATATGCAGATGGAACACTTCCTGCCCGCCCCCCCTGCCGGTGTTAATCACTGTCCGGAAGCCATGGTCCAACCCCTGCTCTTTAGCCAGCCGGGGCGCCAGCACCAGCATTTTCCCGAGCAAGGCGGCGTGGCTGGCATCCACTTCCTGCAATGATGCCAAATGTATTTTGGGAACCAGCATGAAATGCACCGGCGCCACCGGATTGATGTCATGAAAAGCAAACATCTCGTCATCTTCGTACACCTTGCGCGAGGGAATTTCACCGCGGGCTATTTTGCAGAAAATGCACTCAGCGTTTTTCAATTTTTGCTCCGCATTGCTTTTTCCGCATGGCCCGACACACCCTCGCGCCGCGCCAGTTCCTGCAGTACATGCTGCGCGCTGACACCGTGTTGCGCCAGCAATATCATGCAGTGAAACCACAGGTCGGCGGTTTCATACACCAAGTGGGTGTTATCACCGCCCTTGGCTGCCAGCAATAATTCAGTGGCCTCTTCGCCAATTTTTTTCAGGATCGCATCTTCGCCCTTGCTGAATAATTGGGCGACGTACGATACTTCAGTGGCTGCGCCTTGGCGCGCCGCTATCGTTTCAGTCAATCGTTGCAGGATGTCGTCAGCCATTTTTTTTGGTCAAATATATTTCTTCAGGCTTCTTGATAACGCCCTCAATCTCCAGCCAGTGGCCATTTTCCAGCCGGTTGAAAAAACAGCTGGCGCGCCCGGTATGGCAGGCAATGCCGCCTTGTTGTTGCACCAGCAGCAACACTGCATCGCCGTCGCAATCCAGGCAGATTTCCTTTACCGTCTGAAAGTGTCCGGATTCTTCGCCTTTGTGCCACAATTTCTTGCGCGAGCGCGACCAGTATACTGCTTCCCCGTTCTCTACGGTCAAGCGCAATGCCTCGCGGTTCATCCACGCCACCATCAATACGCGACCGGTTGCGGCATCTTGCGCGATCGCGGTGACCAGGCCATCTTTCGACCAATTTACCTTGTTCAACCAGTTTTCATTCATCTTAAATCCCTCACCACAGAGACACAGAGGCACAGAGGCACAGAGAAAGGCCAGACTCATAGACTTGTTGGCAGATTGTCTTCACCCGGCAGGTGATATTGCGTGGCATCACTACGCTTTGTTTCTCTCTGTGTTCTCTGTGTTTCTGTGGTTTAACCGGGTTTTTCAGGTTCATAACCGCACCTCAATTCCCTGCTGTGCCATGAACTGCTTGGCTTGCTGCACGGTGTATTCGCCATAATGAAAAATGCTGGCCGCCAGCACCGCATCCGCACCGCCTTGCCGAACGCCATCTACCAGGTGTTGCAGGTTGCCAACACCACCGCTGGCAATCAGCGGGATTTCCAGTTCATCCGTCACGGCACGAGTCAGCGCCAGATCAAAGCCAATCTTTTGCCCATCGCGATCCATGCTGGTCAGCAGGATTTCACCCGCGCCCAGCTGCTGCATTTTTTTTGCCCATGCGATGACGTCCAGCCCGGTAGCCTTGCGCCCGCCGTGGGTGAATACCTGCCACTGACCCGGTGCAACTTGCTTGGCGTCGATCGCCACCACGATGCATTGTGAACCGTAACGTGCGGCGGCGTCGGCCACCAGTTGCGGATTGAGCACCGCCGAAGTATTGATGCTGACCTTGTCCGCTCCGGCGTTCAGCAGGTTGCGCACATCTTCCACCTGGCGCACACCGCCGCCCACGGTCAGCGGAATAAACACCTGCTCGGCAACCTGCTCGATAATGCGGAACAGAATGCCGCGGTCATCTGAACTGGCAGTAATATCGAGAAAGGTCAGCTCGTCCGCGCCCTGCTCATCGTAGCGGCGCGCGATTTCCACCGGGTCACCGGCATCCCGCAATTCCACAAAGCTGACGCCTTTGACTACACGGCCAGCAGTGACATCGAGGCAGGGGATGATGCGTTTAGCGAGCATATGGGGCCATGCCGATGAGCGAAGGCAGGAAAGGGTAATGCACCCGGACCTAAATCTTCACTCCCCTCTCTGCAGTCAGTTTGTCGGCCAGCTTCTGCGCCTCGGCAAAATTCAATGTGCCTTCGTAAATCGCGCGCCCGGTAATCGCACCAGTAATGCCTTCATCCTGCACCGCGCAAATGGCATGCACATCATCCAGGTTGGTGATGCCACCGCTGGCAATGACCGGCACTGTAAGCGGCTTGGCCAGCTCGACCGTGGCCGGAATGTTCACGCCGGACATCATGCCATCGCGCCCAATGTCGGTATAAATAATCGCTTCCACACCGTAACCTTCGAAGCGTTTGGCCAGATCCAGCACATCATGGCCGGTCAGTTTGGACCAGCCATCCACCGCCACTTTGCCCGCCTTGGCATCCAGCCCGACCATGATGTGGCCAGGAAATGCGTCGCATGCCTCATGCAAAAACCCCGGTACTTTTACGGCTGCTGTGCCGATGATGATGTAAGTCACGCCGATATCGAGATAGCGCTCTATTGTTTCCAGATCGCGGATACCGCCGCCCAGTTGTATCGGCACATCCTGCCCGACCGCATCAATAATGCTGCGCACCGCCACTTCGTTTTTCGGTTTCCCGGCAAACGCTCCATTCAGGTCAACCAGGTGCAGGCGGCGTGCGCCTTGTTCCAGCCAGCGTAACGCCATGGCGGCGGGGTCATCGGAAAATACCGTGGCGCCTTCCATCACCCCCTGGCGCAAACGTACACAATGTCCATCTTTCAAATCAATCGCAGGAATAATCAACATGGCATTAGTTTACGAAGTTAAACAGTATTCCAGTTAGCAAAATTTTTCAGCAGCGTCAGCCCGGCATGCTGGCTTTTTTCCGGATGGAATTGCACAGCAAATATATTGTTGCTCGCCACCGCGCACACAAAGGGCTGCGGGTAGGCGCTGGTGGCTTGGGTCAGCGCTGCATGCTGTGGTTGATCCTGCGGCTGCACATAATAACTATGTACAAAATAAAAGCGCGCATCCTGTTCTATGCCGGTCCACAGCGGGTGCTGGGCCACGTTCCCTCACCCCAACCCACTCCCCCCCGCGGGAGAGGGGGCAAACGTCTACGCTCCAGCGGGGAGCGGAGGG
>JANNQM010000113.1:0-8062 GCA_031400735.1 Gallionellaceae bacterium | reverse complement strand
AAAGAAGTCAGGTCACATCCGTTGTCAAAACTGAGTGTGTATCCGCCGCACCCTGCTGTTTGTTCAATTTCCAGGTAATCTACGCCGTTTCCAGCGACAACAAGGATGGCATTTTCGTCGCATTTGAAATTGTCTTCCGTAGCAACGTCACCTATCCACACAAGCTGAGGCAAATCGTCCGGGTGTCGTGCAATGTAGAGTTCGCGCGCACCGCGATTATCCGGCCACTCGGCGACGTAAAATCGCTGTGGTGCCGCAGTGCGAGCGATATGACGCTCTAGAATATGGCGGACAGAATCCAGCGAGCGCTGATCTCCTTGCGCATTGTTGGTGGTGGAGCCGACGTGCTGTCTCCAGTGATAAAGGATTTCAGGAATATGCTCTATGCAACCGTTGGCATTTGCCACGCGCATAACGCTGTCCCAATCATGGCACCAGGTTGCGCCTGGGTCGGTGTAAAGCTCCAAGGCCTTTGCTCGCTCTCGATTTATCGCGCAAAGGTGCCAGATACACGAACTGTCCAGATTCAACACTGGGTCGAATGCAGAACGAAAATAGGGCGAGGCCGGTTGTCCCTCCACAAGCGCATCCTCATCCGAAAAAATCAGATCGGGCTTGTTGAGCCGCGCTATGGCGCTTGTCAGTATTTGAATTGCATCAGTCGTAAGCACATCGTCCGCATCAACAGGGACAACATATTCGCCTTCTGCGTGCTCCAAGCCACAGTGCATGGCCCCCATTATTCCCAGCGGCTTGGGCTCAAAGATTACGGTTGCACCCCAGCGCTCTTCGCCATTGCTCGCGATATGGTCTAGACATTCTGTCGCAATCGGCCCGTGCGCGACAATCACCCACTGTGCCGCCTTCACTGTCTGCCCCGTGACAGATTTTGCCAACGCGTCCAGAAGACCCATATTCGTCTTCTCGTAAACCGTGGTGATGAGAGTTATACGAGCCGGGTTCTCGGGAATGGGATGCCAGTCAACACGTCGCCGCAAGCGCATTTCCAGCCAGTCGGCGTAGGGCAACGTGCACAGCTGCAGTTTCCTGAGATGTCGGTCACGATCCGCGTCGGAGACAGGGGCATAGGCAGTTTCGCGGGTCAGCCCCAGGCGCGGCGAGTAGAAACGTACATCGGGCAACTGCGACCAGAAGCGCGAGAGGAAATGCGCGCTTGCACGCTCCGAAACCATGTCTTCCGGCACGATCACAGTCTTGGCTCGCATGAAAGGGGAAAACACGACGCGTTTGTCCGCTTCTCCGGCAAGCGCGCCCAGCCACGGTCCCAACATCTCAATGCCAACCTTTTCAGCGAGAAGCATCGGCATGGCCTGCAACAGGAAGTCCCGGCGCACCACGCAATGACCAGTCGATACCGACGACACCGAGCGCGCTTTCCACATCATCGCCGAATAACCGGGATCGGCGAGTGGGCGACCGTAATCGGGACAGTCATATCCATTGCCGAATCCGAAAATACGCGGACCGTCGACAACGTGGGTGCCATCATGCAACGTGCCACCAACCATGATTGCATCGGCGAACAATTCCAGCAGGCTCGCCGCATCAGAGCGCCATTCCTCATCGTCAGGCGTAACGCCACTCCAGCACAAATGCACCAGTTCGCTCCGTCCGCCCGAAACTGCCTGTGCAAGTTGCAACATGCCATCTTCATTGTCAGCATCGATCACCGCCAAGGGTCGCTGGGTTTTCATAGTGTGCTGCCTGCTGCGTGCGTTCGAAATCTCCAGTGTAACGCAGGAGACTGGCACATCAGGCTTGCGCCGGAACCACCAGTCGACGTTATAACCAAACAGCGGACTGTTAACGAGCTCGATGTTGGGAACACCTGAGTGATTCAGAAATCGCTGCAAAGTGTTCCGGTGCGACTCGGTAATATAGGATTTCGACGCAATATTTCCAGAGGTAGACTCGCTGTGGATGCGCCAGCTGTAGAGCACCTCGGGAACATGGCACGGTACATGGCCTGCGTTCATGAAACGGATGAAGCTGTCCCAGTCGTGACACCCTTCGGCACCCTTGTCAGTGTAAAGACCCAGATCAATCGCCTTCTCCCGGTCGATGGCACAAAGGTGGGCGATATAGCAGGAGTGCAGGAACAGCACAGGGTCCCAGTCCGGCTTGAAGTATGGCGAACCGAAACGGCCCGCGCCAAGCTTGTCTTCATCAGTGTAGAGCAGCGGTGGATAATTATTATCCTTGATGAAACGGGTCAGCACATGAACGCAATCCGGCTCGATCAGGTCGTCGGAGTCCAGCGGCAATATGTAGTGCCCCCGCGCATGCTCCAGACAAAAGCGCATGCCGCCGATGATTCCGAGGTTGTGTTCCACACGCTCCAGCCGTACGCCTGTATGGCCGGCGAGTTCCTGCAGCGCGTGGCACGTATCCTCGTTGGTAGAGCCGTTGTCGAGAATTAGCCATTCGAACTGCATGCCGCCGTCCTGCAGGAACATGCTGCTTCCAAGCTCTTTAAGGAATACAGGATCTGTGTTGTAGGCTGAAGTGACGAAGGACAGCAGTCCGGGCTCCTGCTGGTACTCACCCTCGCGCCGTCGGCGCGCCAGGCAAGCCCTGCGATAGCTTTCATACTCGCTCTTCGGTGTGGAAGGGTAACCGAGCGCGAGCGGCACGTCGGAGGGCGGGGGTGTTGTACGCAGCGCGTGTATGCGCTGCAGAAGCACGGGCACGATTTCGCCCAAACTGTCATCCCAACTGGACGGCAGCGCGACTGCGCCGGTAGGATCATAACTTGGCAGGCCAGCGTTAATTCGCCCGACCGCATTTTCAAGTGCAGTACCAATGCTTTTGGCAGTGGGTTCCGCCACGATAATGTTAGGAGAGAACGCACGCATGCGCTCAGCCGTCTTCACCGAGAAACTGTTGGTCACAACCAGCTTGCCCGATGCTGCCATTTCGATCGGAGGATAGCTTGGGTGCGGCGACAGCATCAGGGAGAGCATAAGGTCGGCAGTACGGACGCGCTCGGCGTAATTCTGATAAGTCATCCAAGGCAAGGCATTGAGATATACGCCATGTCCGAGGGCAACGGGCGGAAGTTTCTCGCCCATGGCCCAGACTTCCCAGCTTTCATTATCAATGGCGCCCGAAGCCACTGCCTGGCGCAACGCAACCACGCCGATTTCAAACAAGTTGCGACGGGCGACCGTTGGTCGTGCGTAAAACAATAGTACTTTTTTGCCGCACTGACCTATATTGTCAGAGTCTGGAAAGTAATAATTACGGTCTAGCGCTGGCTCAAAGCTCAGCGCACTTCGCACAAACTCAGGGGCTTCATATCGCCCAGCACCTTCCCTTACAAGGTGATCCAACAGGAGACAAGTATTGATCAGGGGAATATGTGGTAGTCCGTACGTCTCCAAAGCACGCGCCTGAAAAGTTGACCCTTCGTGCAGAATGGGCTCGAAATCTTGAATCAGATAGATGAAGGTATTGTGGATCGTTTTCTCTGTCGCGTACTTCGCGATCTGGGCGGTCCACCAAGCCGTCGCAAAAAAAAGATCGTTTACACCGATAAGGGTGGGCGAAGCCCGGTCAAAAGCATCCACTAGCTCGATCTTGTCACGCAGTACCGGCCGCTGCAGCAAGCTATCCATGTGTGGATAAATTGCTGCTTCTTCACCATCGGCTGGCGCGTCGCATGCGATCAATCGTACTCGCTCCCCTTTTTCAGCCAGCATCGCAGCAAACAACAGGGCAGTATTTGGGCCGCCCGACATGTGTTTAATCCGTAAACTTGGCAAAAGCACATTGATGCAGGGCCTTGCTGCTAATGTATCGGATATTTCCAGGTTGAGCGGCGGACTTAAGTGGAAACCATGCACTACGGAGCCTGCCTCTATGTGTACAGCATGAACGACTGGCGCCTCCTCTAATGACAGGTAGCTGAGTGTCAGCGCCGACATCTGCACTTCGACAGATGAAATAAGACCACGTTTGAGGGCTTGATTTCCGAGCCACCTACCTAGCCGACTTCGTTTCAAATGCTGTCTGTAAAAAACATATCCTCGTTGCACTAATACGCGTCGGAGGCCCGTAGGCACGCGCAGCAAAGAGGGAACATGGTCTACATTGGGAAAAGCGATCAATGCATGCCGAACAGCCGCAACTGCCACACGCAACGGTGCAGTAAGGCGCCAGCTTGTTGAGCATCTAATATCGGTGATTGTCGACTCGAGCCCTGCTATGCGTGCATCCTTGGACGACAGTATCTCCGTCAGATCGGTGATGCATACGTCCTTGGACGAAAGGGCCTCCGCAAGCTTGGTGATATGTGAATCCTTTTCCTTCAACGCGCGACGCAGGATATCCAACCACTTGTTTTTTTCTTCAAAAAGCGACAAGTAGCCATAGGAGGCAAGTAACTCGCGGAACTCAAGATAGTTTCCGGCATTGAGTTTTTTACTCAACAGCAAAGAAGATAGTTCCGCCAGTGCTGGGGCAAGGTCATTATCACGCTCAATTGAATGATGGCGCAGTTCCGGCAGGATCACGCGACGCGCGTCTTCAATTTTCTCCGGCAATGCATCAAGCCATTCCGATAATTTCCGAACACTTTCTCTCGGATGCCCAACAAAATCATCGTAGTTGCAGAAGTAGAATTCTTCGTCTTCCAGCATGTAGGCGGCTAAGAAACTTGATAAGACGACAAGCCGTTCGGGGCGCATCGAAGTCGAGTCGTCGACCAATAATTTATTGGAGCGGAGGCATGATGCAGCGTTACGAACCACCCAAATCAGCCTGACCACATACCCTGATTGGCGCAATACGGAAAGCCATAAAGGCAAGGTAAGACAAAAGCGCGGATCCTTCAGGCCAACATATGCCGCCTCATTGAATTCTAATGTTATGAAGTCGAATATTCTGGCCTTATAGCGCTCAATAAATTCTGCACTGAAGTCTTCCTTGACTGGGAACCAGTCCGCGTCTAGATATTCGTGACCAAAATCCCGGACTATCTCGTCATTTAAGTCGTTTAGCGATTGCAATTCGAAAAAAGTCGGATTCCAAGGGTGAATGGCAGGATCGACAAATCGCCCTGGGTCACCAAAATGAAATCCTAATTCATTAATAACGTGACTGATGAGGGACGTTCCGCTGCGCGGTGCACCAATTACGAGAACAGCAATTTTCTGCATTTTGTTTATTCGCGTATAGGTTGAACTGTAGGAGTACCGGCTGATACTTGAACTGAACCTGCGTACCGTAGTCCGGCCTTGGCTTGCTCGACACGGAATGCAATTGCGTCAATTATCCTGTGAAGAAAAGTTTCGTTGCCCTTGATATACCCGCTGCAACCCGCGTTCATGAAATATGTGCCGGGCGAAAACACATTCTGAAAAGGGAAACGAATTGCATATAAAGCCCCTGCAGGGACCGAGGCAATGTTATTTCCGAACGGGTGCGATCCGACAGCACCCAGATCATGCCCCGTGGTGGTTTTGATGAGCATTCCAAAATGAACATTTTCCGACGCACGCTGAAAACTAACCTCATAGCAATACCAATACACCTCGTGGGGTGCAAGGACATTGATTTTTTTCCCGTGCTTGTTTTCGATTCTTACATTTAATATCTGCGCGCCGGTCGATTCATAGTCAATGGTGCTTAATGGCTTCAAACCTGGGTCGTATCTTTCAGGCGAATCTCGACCCGAGGCAAGCAAAACATCTGGCAAGGTTTCGCCACAAGACGTATCGTTAGAATATTCGGATACAGATTGATTTATTTTGGTGCTGGCAAGATCTTCATTCAGATCCTTAGACTTGAGTTCGTGCTTTATGTTTTCTGTTTCTTCACTCGATGAATATATAAGCCGATAATAGCTCTCGACCGCCAATTTCGGGCTCCCCATGAACAAGCGGCTGCCGTGATCGAGCAACAAGGCGCGCGAGCACATCTGGGTGATGGTAGTTACTGCATGTGTCACAAGCAGAACAGTAGCACCAGAATCTCTAATACGCTCTATTTTCGCGTAGCATTTGCGCTGAAATGGCTCATCACCAACCGCAAGTGCCTCATCAACGATCAATATGTCAGGGTCGACATTGATAGCTACTGAAAATGCCAAACGTACGTACATCCCGCTCGAATAAGTTTTGATAGGCTGCTCAATAAAATCGCCGATATCCGCAAACGCAACGATGGCGTCAAAGCGTGAATCAATTTCTTCAGCGCTCAGTCCCAGCACAGTAGCATTGAAATAGATATTTTCGCGCCCGGTGAATTCTGGGTTGAAGCCGGAACCCAGCTCCAGCAGAGCCGCAATACGGCCATGGGTTTGAATGCTGCCGCTGGTGGGATTAAGCGTGCCGCAGATCAGTTGCAGCAAAGTAGACTTGCCGCTGCCATTGCGCCCGATAATGCCGACGGTTTCACCTTTCTTTATTTCAAATGAAACATCCTTAAGTGCCCAGAATTCGCGGAAATATTGGGTGAGCTGCATGCCTAGCAGCCGCTGCCCGCGCGGCACAAGTGACTGCATTAACCTATCCCGTGGTTTGTCATAGATTTGATAACACTTGGATAGATTCTGCACGTTGATCGCAATGTTGGACTCTTCGTTATTTCTTGCCCTATTTTCCAACGGGAGCGACGAAAAACTATTTTGATTAGAGGACATCGGCAAACCCTTTTCGGGTCTTCTGGAACCAGATAAACCCAAGCCACGCTACCAATATTGCGCCCACACCATAGGCCACCAAAGTTGTCATATCAGGGAGTTCCCCCCAGAAAAGCACGTCTCTAACCTGCTCAATTATGAAGGTGAGGGGATTTAAATACAGAAAGGGGCGATAGGCTTCCGGCAGTGCGGTAACCGGGTAAAAAATGGGTGAGAGAAACATCAATATGGTTGTAATCACACCAATGAATTGTGAAACATCCCGCAGGTACACGCCCAGTGAGGCCAAGCTCCACGATATCCCGATGATAAATAGCAGCAATGGTATAAAGACAAGTGGCAGCATCAAGGCCGTAACATGCGGCAGACCAAACAGTATTACATAAGCGATCAGCCAAACACCAATACTTATCAATGTGTGAAACAACGCGGAACCCAGCGAAACCCAAGGCAGTATTTCGAGCGGAAATACAACTTTTTTTACATAGTTTGTGTTAGCCAGGATCAAGCCAGGGGCGCGGCTGATACATTCCGCAAACAGGTTAAATACAATCAATCCGGCAAAAAGTATTAACGCAAATTCAGTTTTGGAATCGCTGCTGCCATTCCAGCGGGCTTTAAAAATAACGCTAAAGACAAAGGTATAAACCGCGAGCATCAACACCGGGTTAAAAAATGACCAGAAAATTCCCAAGACCGAGCCGCGATAACGTCCAATTACTTCTCGTTTTACCAGTGCCTTGATCAGATTGCGGTTGCGCAAAAGGCTTGCCACCATTTCTTTTGGCGCAGTGGAGAAGTGCTGCATTGAATGGGTACCTCATTATTATCAAATCTTTTTAAGCAATGCTGCCACAACCAAACCCAGATTTCCCAACACAGTCTGCCGATACACACCTGAGCGTTTGATACCTATTACCCGCGGCAAAAACCAGCGGCTTCTGGCGGCAGCGAACCGGTCAAGGGTAAGCTGATTTTCCGGTGTCAGCCTGGACCGCAGACGAAATAAGGCCTGAATGTTGCTATCACTCCAGTCCCGGAACCGCCCCTGGAGCAGCATTCGAATCCGTTGCAAGCGAGCTGGCCAGCTTTTATTGGCGCCCACCAGATTGCCTCCATGTTGCCGGTAGCGCAACGAGGAAGTGGTATCGTAAAATATTTTTCCACCGCATCCGCTTACTACCATATAAGCCCACCAGTCATGGGTAACCACGTCAACATTCACTCCAGCTTCGCATAACAGCAACCGTGCGGCATTATTAAATACCATTGTATTTCCACCGCCCACGTTCTGTACCAGGGCATTGGCAAAACTGGGTGGCTTCTTGAACAGCGGTGAATATCCCAAATGGCCACCCTCGGCATCTACCAATTGTGTGCGTGAGCAATAGAGGGCGG
>JANNQM010000112.1:0-6577 GCA_031400735.1 Gallionellaceae bacterium | reverse complement strand
CAACAAGTAGGACAGGTCGCCGCCGAGATCCGCGCGTTCCGCTCACCCGAGCCGTATAAGGGCAAGGGTGTACGTTACGACGACGAGGTTGTGATACTGAAAGAAACCAAAAAGAAATAATTAGCAAACCATACGGTCAATTACCGAGGCAGATATGTTTATCAAGAATGAAGCGCGTCAGCGTAGAGCACGCAAAACCCGTGCACGGATAGCTGAACAAAATACAGTGCGTTTGGCGGTGAGCCGCAGTAACCTGCACATCTACGCCCAGATCATTTCGGCAGATGGCAGCAAGGTGCTGGTCAGTGCTTCCACGGTCGAGGCCGAAGTGCGTAAAGGCGTGGCCAATGGCGGCAACATTGCTGCTGCGGCGCTGGTCGGTAAGCGTCTGGCCGAAAAAGCCAAGAGCGCAGGGATTGCCGAGGTCGCCTTTGACCGTTCCGGCTACAAATATCATGGTCGCGTAAAAGCGCTGGCGGATGCCGCGCGCGAACATGGTTTGAAGTTCTAATTGGGGTGAATCATGGCTAAGGCACAAGGAAGAGGACAGCAACCGGAAGACAAGGGCGACGGCATGATCGAAAAAATGATTTCGATCAATCGCGTGACCAAGGTTGTCAAAGGTGGCCGCATTATGGGCTTTGCCGCACTGACCGTAGTCGGCGATGGCGATGGCCGTATCGGCATGGGCAAGGGAAAATCCAAGGAAGTGCCGGTCGCGGTGCAGAAATCCATGGACGAAGCACGGCGCAAAATGATCAAGGTCAGCCTGAAAAACGGCACGCTGCACCATACCGTGATTGGCCGTCATGGCGCGGCCAAGGTGTACATGCAGCCGGCGTCGGAAGGTACCGGCATTATTGCCGGTGGCGCAATGCGTGCGGTGTTTGAAGCGGTCGGCGTGCACAACATCCTGGCCAAATGCATAGGCTCCAGCAATCCCTATAACGTCGTGCGGGCAACCTTGAACGGGTTGCAAGCGCTTAATTCTCCCGCTGACATTGCCGCCAAACGCGGCAAGAGCGTAGAAGAAATTCAGGAGTAAAAAATGGTAGCGGCCCAAAAAATTAAAGCAACCGGGAAAATTAAAGCCACCGGCAAAATTAAGGTTACCCAGGTCAAAAGCGTGATCGGCACCAAGGAGTCGCACCGTGCCTGTGTGCGCGGCCTGGGCTTGCGCCGCCTGAACCAGACGGTGGAAGTGGAAGATACGCCGGCAGTGCGCGGCATGATTAACAAAGTGTATTACCTGGTCAAGTGCGAGGCATAAATGCAACTCAATAAAATTAAACCTGCAGCAGGTTCCACCCACGCCAAGCGCCGCGTTGGACGCGGCATAGGCTGCGGCCTGGGCAAAACCTGCGGGCGCGGGCATAAAGGGCAGAAGTCCCGTTCCGGTGGTTTCCATAAGGTCGGCTTTGAAGGCGGTCAGATGCCGCTGCAACGCCGTTTGCCCAAGCGCGGTTTCGTATCGCTGACGCGTTATGACAATGCTCAAGTGCGCCTGTCTGACCTGCAAACCATCCCGGTGGATGTAATAGATTTGCTGGCGCTGAAACAGGCTGGCGTGATCCCGCCTGCGGCACTGACCGCCAAAGTGATTTTGGCCGGTGAAATCAAACGTGCTGTGAAGCTGCAAGGCCTGTTGCTGACCAAAGGCGCGCGCGCTGCAGTTGAAGCTGCCGGTGGCAGCATTACAGAATAATAATCAAGGATCCGCCTGTGGAAGCAGCAGCAAAAAAGAATGCAAGCAAGGGTAAGTATGGCGACCTTGGGCGCCGCCTGTGGTTTCTGCTGGGGGCATTGGTGGTGTACCGCATTGGCGCGCACATACCGGTGCCGGGAATTGACCCGGTGGTATTGGCCGACCTGTTTGACTCGAACAAAAACGGCATCCTCGGCATGTTCAACATGTTTTCCGGTGGTGCGCTGTCGCGTTTCACGATTTTGGCGTTGGGCATCATGCCGTATATTTCGGCGTCCATCATCATGCAGCTGGCGACCATTGCCGTGCCGCACCTGGAAGCATTGAAAAAAGAAGGCGATGCCGGCCGCCGCAAGATAACGCAGTACACGCGTTATGGCACGCTGGTGCTGGCGATCTTCCAGGCCTTTGGCATGTCGGTAGCGTTGCAGTCGCAGGCCGGGCTGGTGTTGCATCCGGGCGGGATGTTCCAGTTGACCACGGTGATTACTTTGGTAACGGGCATGCTGTTCCTGATGTGGCTGGGCGAGCAAATTACCGAGCGCGGTTTGGGTAACGGTATTTCACTGATCATTTTTGCAGGTATTGCTGCCGGGCTACCTACAGCAATCGGTCAAACGCTGGAAATGGCGCGTACCGGCGCATTTTCGATTCCGCTGGTGTTGTTCCTGCTGATCGGTGCGGTGGCGATTACCGGATTGGTGGTGTTTGTGGAACGCGGACAGAGAAAAATACTGGTGAATTATGCCAAGCGCCAGGTCGGCAACAAAGTGTACGGCGGCCAAAGTTCGCACCTGCCGTTAAAGGTAAACATGGCCGGTGTGATTCCGCCTATCTTTGCCTCAAGCATTATTTTGTTTCCGGCCACGCTGGTGGGAATGTCGGCTACCGGGAATGGCATGTTGTGGCTGAAAGACGTCAGCGATAAATTGTCGCCGGGCCAGCCGTTGTATGTTGTGTTATATGCGGCAGCGATTATTTTCTTCTGCTTTTTCTACACGGCGCTGGTGTTCAGCCCGAAAGAGACCGCAGATAACCTGAAGAAAAGCGGCGCCTTTTTGCCCGGCATACGGCCCGGTGAACAGACCGCAAAATATGTCGAAAAGATCATGTTGCGCCTGACCCTGGTGGGCGCGGTGTATGTCACGCTGGTATGTTTGTTGCCGGAATTTTTAGTGGTGAAATGGAATGTGCCGTTCTATTTTGGCGGCACTTCGCTATTGATCATGGTGGTGGTAACCATGGATTTCATGGCCCAGGTGCAGTCTTACCTGATGACACACCAGTATGAAAATTTGTTGAAAAAAGCCAATTTTAAAGGTGGGTTGCCTCGCTGATGGGCAAGGAAGAGGCGATGCAAATGCAGGGGGAGGTAGTGGAATCCCTACCCAATGCGACCTTCCGTGTGAAACTGGAAAATGGACATATTGTGCTGGGCCACATTTCCGGCAAGATGCGCATGCATTACATCCGCATCCTGCCCGGGGATAAAGTAACGGTTGAACTGACACCGTATGATTTGACTAAAGGGCGCATCACATTCCGCGCCAAGTAGTGGGCGAGGTTCACCGCGCCCTTGCGTGAATTTAGGGAGTAGGGGCGAGGTTCACCGCGCCCAGCATCATTAAGGAGAAGCAAAATGAAAGTACAAGCATCCGTAAAAAAAGTGTGCCGTAACTGTAAAGTGGTGCGCCGTAAACGTGTGGTGCGCGTGATTTGCAGCAGTGATCCGCGTCATAAACAACGCCAGGGCTGATCCGCTCAGGCCGGATATTTTGAATGCTGTTTTTTTATTAATGGAGTAGCTGCATGGCCCGTATTGCAGGAGTAAACATTCCCAATCACCAACACGCTGTCATTGCGTTGACGGCGATTTATGGCATAGGCATCACGCGCGCGCGCAAAATCTGCGCCACTGCCGGGGTCAACACTGCCACCAAGATCAAGGATCTGGCTGACGCAGATATGGAAAAGCTGCGTGATGAAGTGGCCAAAGTCTCGGTAGAAGGCGACCTGCGCCGTGAAATATCGATGAACGTCAAGCGCCTGATGGATCTGGGTTGCTACCGCGGTTTGCGTCACCGCCGTGGTTTGCCGGTGCGCGGCCAGCGTACCCGCACTAATGCCCGTACGCGCAAGGGACCGCGCAAATCCGTGGCCGGCGCCAAGAAATAAGTTGTTGCTGTAATTAATTTAACAGAGGATTTTAAGATATGGCCAAGACCAGCACGCGAGTGCGCAAGAAAGTTAAAAAGAACATTGCCGAGGGCATTGCCCATGTGCACGCTTCTTTTAACAACACCATTGTGACCATTACCGACCGTCAGGGCAATGCGCTGGCGTGGGCGACCAGTGGCAGCAATGGTTTTAAAGGCTCGCGCAAAAGCACACCGTTTGCCGCCCAGATTGCTGGCGAAACGGCTAGCAAGGCCGCGCAGGAATGCGGTGTAAAAAATCTGGAAGTGCGTATCAAGGGTCCAGGCCCGGGACGCGAATCGGCAGTGCGCGCGCTGAATGCTGCGGGTTTCAAAATTACCAGTATCTCTGACATTACCCCGGTACCGCACAACGGTTGCCGTCCGCCCAAAAAGCGTCGTATCTAAACTTTAGGAGTGAGCCTTGGCTAGAAATCTTGATCCAAAGTGCCGTAAGTGCCGCCGTGAAGGCGAAAAGCTGTTTCTGAAAGGCGAAAAATGTTTTACCGACAAGTGTGCGGTAGAGCGTCGCGCCTATCCGCCCGGCCAGCACGGACAAAAGAAAAATACCCGCATGTCGGATTACGGCGGCCAGTTGCGCGAGAAACAAAAAGTGCGCCGCATTTTCGGCATGCTTGAGCGCCAGTTCCGCCTGACCTATCGCGCAGCTGAAGTGCAGCGCGGCATCACCGGCGAAAACCTGTTGCAGTTGCTGGAATCGCGCCTGGACAATGTGGCTTACCGCATGGGCTTTGGCGCGTCGCGCGCCGAAGCGCGGCAGATCGTGCGCCACAATGGCATCCTGGTGAATGGCAAACGCGTCAATATTCCTTCGTGCCAGGTACGTCCCGGCGACATCGTGGAAATTACCGACAAGGCCAAGGCCCAGCTGCGCATCATGGCTTCATTGAAAGCCGCCGAACAGCGCGGTTTCCCGGAATGGATAGAGGTCGATGCCAAGGCCATGAAAGGAACGTTCAAGGCCAAGCCGCAACGTTCCGAATTGCCAGCCACGATCAATGAGCACCTTATTGTCGAATTGTATTCCAAGTAATTCCAGCGGAGATTAGGATATGCAAAAGAGTGATTTTCTGAAGCCCCGTATTATTGAAGTGCAACGCATTTCCGGCACCCACGCCAAAGTGGTGATGGAGCCTTTCGAGCGCGGTTATGGCCACACGCTGGGCAATGCCCTGCGCCGCATCCTGTTGTCTTCAATGCCGGGTTTTGCCCCGACTGAAGTGCGGATTGCCGGTGTGCTGCATGAATATTCGTCCATCGATGGCGTGCAGGAAGACGTCGTTGAAATCCTGCTCAACCTGAAAGGGCTGGTGCTCAAGCTGCATAATTCCAGTGAAGCGGTATTGACCCTGCAAAAAGACGGCGCCGGTGTCGTCACGGCAGGCGACATTACCGTTGGCGCGGACACTGAAGTGATTAATCCGTCACACGTGATAGCGCACCTGACCGCTGGCGGCAAACTGGATATGGAAATCAAGGTTGATCAAGGCCGTGGTTATGTTTCCGCGATTGCCCGCCAGGCACCAGGCGAAAGCCGCGCAGTCGGGCATATTGCGCTGGATGCTTCATTCAGCCCGGTGCGCCGCGTGAGCTATGCAGTTGAAAGTGCGCGCGTCGAACAGCGCACCGATCTGGATAAATTAATCATGGATATTGAAACCAATGGCGCGATAGATCCGGAAGAAGCGATCCGTTATGCCGCACGGGTTCTGGTTGAACAGTTCTCGGTGTTCGCCGCGCTGGAAGGCACCCCGGCGCCGGTAGAGAAACCGCAAACACCCAAAGTTGACCCGATGTTGCTGCGTCCGGTAGACGACCTGGAGTTGACACCGCGTTCTTCCAACTGCCTCAAGGCGCAAAGCATCCACTATGTGGGCGACCTGATCCAGTACACCGAAAATGATTTGCTGCGCACCCCTAACCTGGGCCGCAAGTCGCTTAACGAAATCAAGCAAGTCCTGGCCGAGCATGGATTGTCGCTGGGCATGAAACTGGAAAACTGGCCAGCACAGATCGAAAAGTAAGAAAATTAAAATGTAAGGGCGCAATTCATTGCGCCCTTGCAATGAGAGGAAATCATGCGTCACCGTTTAGGCTTAAGAAAACTCAACCGCACCAGCAGCCATCGCTTGGCCATGCTGCGCAACATGACTGTTTCGTTATTGCGCCATGAAGCGATCAAGACCACGCTGCCCAAGGCCAAGGAACTGCGCCGCGTGGCAGAACCTATCCTGACGCTGGGCAAAAACCCCAGCTTGGCTAACCGCCGTCTGGCGTTTGCCAGGTTGCGCGACCGCGAAATGGTGACCAAGCTGTTCGACGAACTGGGCCCGCGTTATGCTGCCCGCAATGGTGGTTACTCGCGCATACTCAAGTTTGGGTTCCGCAAGGGCGACAATGCCCCTATGGCGCTGATTGAGTTAATCGACAGGCCGGTCGATTTATCTCCGCCAGTGGAAGCAACGGAAGAATAACTACACTGTATTTCAGCAATAAAAAAGCCGGACTTGTCCGGCTTTTTTATTGCATACGATTAAATCGCCACATTATCCAGTATCAATAGCACGCAATTGTAGGGGCCGGCGTGTCAGTGAACCCACCTACTATCGTGCCCGAAGCGTCGTTTTGAATCTGTATCCCCACGTTGCCATTTGCC